>JAUPTR010000272.1 GCA_030917985.1 Pseudomonadota bacterium
GGCCAGGGCCTGCCGGCCGGCAAACAGCAGCAGGGCAGCGGCAAACATGCCTATCATCCGGCCGGGCCGCGCCTGCACCCTATGTTTCCTGTCAATTGTCACTGTTGCACATCCACGGGCAGATAGGTCACGGTAAAGCCTTGCCGCCGATTTTCTCCAGCAAGCTGGAAAGCGCTGTGGTTTTAGGCTGATTGGCAAACCGGCTGACGTCGATCTTGTTATCGATATAAGCCGACAGCCAGCCACGATAGGCCTGCTGGACATCGCCGCCTGCCAGCCGGGTCAACAGGGCGGCTTTGTCGGCGCCAACCTGCTGGGCAAAAATCGAAGTCAGCCGGGCTTCGGACGAAGCAAACCTGCGTTTGGGCATTGCATCAAGCTCGCCACGGATAAACAGCGGGCCATTGCCTTCGCCTTCGTGGTGCATCAAATACATCAACTTGGCCCGCTCGCCGGCACTCAGCCCATCGAGCTTGAAGCCGGCTTGCTCTAGCCGCGCCAGATTGGCCGCGCCATAATCGGCGGCCGCATTGATCGACCAGTCGGCATTGTAGCGTTCTGCCAGCAGCGCCTTGACATTCGCATCGCCGGCGTAACGCCTGTCGAAAGGCTCGGTAGTCGTTTTGCCGTCAGCCAGAACAAATACCTGCCGCTCGCGGCCTTTGGCATCCGCCTCCAGCCGCACCCAACCGCGTTCGATCGCTTTTTCGTTCAGAAATGTTCCACGGCGCATGGCCTCGCCCAGCCAGGTGCCGGGGATGAACTGGGTCAATCCGGCGGCGCCGCTCGGATTATGCGACTGAGGATTCCACACCTGTATCCGGCGGCTTACCGGTTTGCCATGCTTGTCCAGCAGCGGGCTACCGTCTGTATGCAAGACCGGCACACGCTTGGTTTGTTTGGCTGCCTCGGCATCGATCACTGCGGCCAGGGCCTCCGGGGTGCTGCCGGTACGCGCGGCGGCAGCCCGCAGCGATGCCTCGTAAGCCTGATTGTCGCCAAGCCGCAAAGCCGTTGCCGGCGCCCTTTCCGGAATAGCCGGATGGGTAGTGTTTGTTGCGGTGACAGGCTTGTCGGCAAACAACTTGCCCACATCGGCCTGCAGCTTGTCGGCTGCGGCACCCAGCTGCGTGCCGGCGGCGTCGATCCCCTGCTCCGCCTGCTGCAGCCATTCGCGGCCCAGCTTGAGCAAACGTTCGGCCAGGCCCGGCTCAGCGGCCACCTGCCCGGCTTGCGCCGACGGAATCCGCAACACGTCGCCGGGAAAAATCCGCTGAAAACGGTCGGCTTTCAGCTGCGGATTGGCCACTTCCAGCTCCCTGACCGATACGCCGTGCTGGCGCGCGATATCCCACAGCGTATCACCAACCTTGACACTGTAATCCTTGCCCGGCGCGGCCTCTGCCTGCGGCAGCCGGATCGGCTGGCCAACGGCAATCTGGTCGCGGTCGCGGATCTGCGGATTGGCGCGCAGCAATTGCGACAGCGTCACGCCGTGTTCGCGGGCAATGCCCGACAGGCTGTCGCCGCGTTGCACCAGATAAACATCGTTATCGGCCCGGCCGCGTGCGGCGCTGGAAGTATTGTTCAGACTAACGTTCTGCATCGCAGTACTCCTGAATTCTGTTGCCGCCATTCAACCGCATTGCCGCGCTGGCGACAATCTAGGGCGTGCCCTAGCGGCCTGATCCCGCAGCAGCACCGCCAAATACAAAAACGGCGCGCGGGGGCCATCGCCCCATCACGCGCCGGCACGCTCACATCAACGGCTGAAGGCAGCGCGCAGATCGGTGATCTGGTTCAGATCGCGGGTCATCACCAGGGCGAAGCCGATTGGCTGGTCGCCGCGCTCGATCGGGCTGATACGGACCATGTCATCGCGCGGACGCGGCGTCGGTCTGGCATCGCGGCAACCGTCATGCAGACTGTCGTGCAGGCTGTCGTGCAGGCCGTTTACCAGGCCCTGCATGAAGCCGCTGAAAAACGAAATCGAAATCAGGCTCGACAACATCTTGAATGCATCGGCGTATTTGTCTTTTAACGCCCCGCCCTTCATCAGATCGGTTTCATTGATGTATTGCTGGTCGACGGTGCGGATGTGGCCGTGGTCGTCCACTGCAACAAAGCCCTTGCCAACCGGGTTCTCGTAAATCACGTTACCGTCGTCGACCATCGCGTCCATCAACCAGCCATTGGCCTTGGTTTCGTTGAACTTCAGGTCGCCCTTGATATTTGAATCAACACCGCTGATCTGCACCCCGTAATCGCCGTTGGTAATCGTCACTTTCGACGCTACGGTAGCGTTCTGGTCACCGTTCCAAGGCGTGGTGTCGATGGTCACCTTGGTGCCGTCGTCGAGATTGAAGGTGGTCTTGCCCCAGAAATCAAAGCTGTGTTTGCCGTCGATATTCACATGCGGGTCACCCCAGATGTTGTATTCCTCGCCGGTTTTCTTGTTGTGGATGATGACGTTGTTGTCATCGTTGGCCGAGATTTTGTAGTTATCGTTTTCGAACATCACCTTGCCATTCTGCATGCTGGTGCGGGCATGGGTCGGGTTGCTGATGGTATCGGGGCGATAACAGCCGCCAGCCAGAATGCCATTGATAGTGCTCATCACATCACTCCTGTAGATAACGTTAAAAAAAGCGGGTTAGCAGAAAATATTGGTGTTTTCTGCCGTTCGAATCATTCGATGCCGCATATTTAAGCCCCATTTCCAGCCCGGCATAAGCTAGGGCGTACCCCAGATAGGGCCGACCCTAGCTAGGGCACGCCCTAGATTGTTCATCCCGGAAAAAACCCTTGTAATGCAACCCATCGCCGCCGGATGCCGCCACAGGCTTGATTGGCAAGCAATGGTTATGTATTACCGCAGGCGAAACTACTTGATATGACAATGTGTTTTCTTTTAACCTGAAAGAGGAGTTTGAAAATGAGTTTCCTGGGAAATATCGGCAAGGCACTGGGTGGCGGCAACATCATGGGCATGGCAATGGGCGCAGCCTCCATGTTCTTCCCGCCGCTGGGTTTGGCAAGCGCAGCCATGGGCAATCTGCTGGGCAATGCCATGGGCAAGGCCGTGGGCGGCGCAATCGCCCAGATGGTGCAGAACATGGGCATGCCGAACACTGTTGGGCAAATGATCAACAGGGTAGTGCAAGACGCACTGGGCAAATTAACCCAAAACGTAGAACGGCATGTTCAGGATACGGTTCAAGATGTTGCCAAAGACTGGCTAAAAGATTTCCAGCAACAGTTTATTCGGGACATCATCGAAGAAGTGGCAAAACTGCGCAAACATAGCAATGGCGCAGGCAATGGCGCTCCCGCTGGAGGCAATGGTGGAGCCGTTGGCAATGGTGGTGCCGTTGGCACCGGCGGTGTCAGCGATGCAGCGGCAGGAGACAGCTGGTTCGTGCAGGTTGCTATTGCACTGGGCGCCGCTGCCGACAAGCAAATGCACAAAGTCAAAATACTTGCAGATGACATGAATGCGGCCATGACGAAAGCCCAAGCAGGTGCAGATGCAAAAC
>JAUPTR010000273.1 GCA_030917985.1 Pseudomonadota bacterium
CATTGAACAACTGGATATGCCACAGCGCGTGGAAGAAATTGCGCGCATGCTTGGTGGCCTGGATATTACAGAAACTACCCGCAAACATGCAGCGGAAATGCTGACTGCATAGTTTTTTGTTTGACTTTTTAATCTCGCCACCTATGCTGAAACAGGCGCCGTTATTGGCGCTGACGTTCGATCTGCAGGGTTTTTGGATCTACCTCAATGTTCCGTATATATGTGCGTGCGCGTGTAATGTTCCTCATGTATGATTTCAGTCACTTGCAGCAGATGCATTGACTGGTGCAGGTGGGAAATAACAGCCGCGATTTTTTGAACCCGACGATATTACAAAATGATAATGGTTGCCGAGCCTGATCAGGATCTCAACAACAATCCCCTTGAAGCCTATGTGGCCTTGCTGCGTTCCAAAGGCGCATCGACCAAGGACATCAATCTGCGCAAGCATTTTCTGCGCCATCTGACCAGTGCCCTCAAGGACAAGACCATTAGCGGCGAGTATTACCGCGAAACTGTTGATGAGGTATTGCGTAATTTCCCTGATGACGAAGTCTCGCAGTCGATTTTCAAGACCGCAGCGCGTGAGTATTACAATTTCTGGATCGGGGATGTCAAATCGCTGGTCAAGCTGAACAACGCCAATATTTTTGAGCCGAATCCGGTGCATATCGCCGCTCAGGGGACGCTGACGGATCTGCTGGCGCAGATGGATGCCGATGAGGAGTGGGTTTGCCCCGATACACCTGCATTAGAGCGCTATTTGTCTCAGTTGTACACCAATGGCTTGTCGCAGGCGGCAATTGACGTTCGTGAGCGTCTGCTGCGCTTGTTGTTGTATGTCTCGCGTGAGCATGAGTCTTCGCCGAAGGTGTATCGTGCGGCAGTGGAGGCTTTGCTCCCGCTTTTTAGTACCAGCGAAGGACAGCAGGTGTTTGTGCAACTGGCGCGAGAGTATTATTACTTCTGGATTCAGGATCCAAGCGCAGAAGCCAGGATTGGTGAGGCTGCCAACATCGGGCCGAATCGGCAGGTTATCTTCTGATACTTGCAGATTGAGGTGCGGAGCCGGTTAGTGTGTTGCCTGACCGGCTTTTTTGTGCGCACTTTTTCCGTAGTGGTTGATGGTGTTTGGTTGAGTCTTATCTGCTGGCGGCGACTGTTCCAGCGGGTGTGATGGGTAGATCGGATTGCGTTGGGCGGGGTTGGCTTGAGAATGAAAAAAGGGAACGTATCGAAGACGTTCCCTTTTTCCATGTCAGGCAGCCCACTCATTGAGTACTGCTTTTGAGGTGAGATCCTGTTAAGTCAGTCTGCTGGTCAGGCTAGCAGGTGAGCAACTGCACCACTTTCTTCTTGCAGCTCTTTCAGGGTTGCATCCATGCGGGTGCGGCTGAATTCGCTGATTTCGATGCCCTGAACGATGGTGTACTTGCCATCTTTGCAGGTTACCGGGAAGCCGTACATGGTGCCGGCCGGAATGCCGTAGGAACCATCTGACGGAATGCCCATGGTGACCCAGTCACCTTCCGGGGTGCCCAGAACCCAGTCACGGATGTGTTCGATGGCAGCGTTGGCGGCCGAAGCTGCCGACGACAGACCGCGTGCCTTGATGATGGCAGCGCCGCGCTGTTGTACGGTCGGGATGAAGTTGCCTTCCAGCCACTCTTGATCGTTGATCTGTGCCCAAACGCCTTGGCCTTCCACTTCGGCGCGGTTCAGATCCGGGTATTGAGTCGCCGAGTGGTTGCCCCAAACGGTCATTTTGGTAACCGACGAAACCGGCTTGCCCAGTTTGGCAGCAATTTGCGACTTGGCGCGGTTGTGGTCCAAGCGCATCATGGCGGTGAAGTTGGCCGGGTTCAGATCCGGAGCGTTCTTCATGGCGATGTAAGCGTTGGTGTTGGCCGGGTTGCCAACCACCAGAACTTTTACGTCACGCGATGCAACAGCATTCAGTGCCTTGCCCTGAGCGGTGAAGATGGCGCCGTTGGCTTCCAGCAGGTCTTTGCGCTCCATGCCTGGGCCACGTGGACGAGCACCAACCAGCAATGCAACGTCTACATCCTTGAAGGCAACCATCGGGTCATCTGTGGTGGTGATGCCTTGAACCAGCGGGAATGCGCAGTCTTCCAGTTCCATTACCACGCCCTGAACAGCGGCCATGGATTGTGGAATGTCCAGCAGTTGCAGAATGACCGGCTGGTCTTTGCCCAGCATTTCACCGCTGGCGATACGGAACAACAGGCTGTAACCGATTTGACCGGCGGCACCGGTGACGGCAACACGAACAGGACGCTTCATATTGACTCCCAAATTCACAAGTTAGCTGCGTGAATACGCAAAATCATCTGACATTGCCGTTTCCGGTGTCAGCGCTGCGACAGGTGATCGGCGTACTGTGCCGCTGATGCGCAGATGCTGGAGCCGAATGGGGCAAGACAGAAAAATAAGACGCAGGATAGTACCACAGTCGCAGGATTTAGGCACGTTGCTTTGCCATGCCATGGCCGCTCCTGGAGGAATTCTTGTGTCTTATATAAGACATATGTGGACAGCTCTAATTCCGGATGGTAAAAAGCTGCATGAATCAAGTTTCCGTGAGCCGAGCGCCGCTTTATTTGCAGGTGAAGTTGGCCCTGCTGGACGCTCTCGAAGCAGGGGAATGGTTGCAGGATGACATGTTGCCCAGCGAGTTCGAGCTGGCCGACCGTTTTGGCGTCAGCCAGGGGACGGTGCGCAAGGCGCTCGATGATCTGGTGATTGAGCAGGTGTTGAGTCGGCGTCAGGGTAAGGGCAGATCGGAAGAGCG
>JAUPTR010000274.1 GCA_030917985.1 Pseudomonadota bacterium
CGGAAATTGCAGTCAGTCATGTATTCGATTTCGTCGTAATCGTAGAAAATCACCCGGCCGTAGCGCGTAACACCGAAATTCTTGAACAACATGTCGCCGGGAAAAATATTGGCGGTGGCCAACTCACGAATCGCGCTGCCGTATTCGCGCACAGCCATTTCAACGGCTTCGGAATCATTTTTCGCCAGCGCATTGTCCAGATAGATATTGAGCGGAATCAGCCGGCGTTCGATGTACAAATGGCGCACCACAATCGTATCTTCATGCTCTTCAAGCGCAGATGGCGCCAGCGTGCGCAACTCCTGCAGCAGCTCATCGGTAACACGTGCACGCGGAAACGCAACATCGGAAAACTCCAGCGTGTCAGCCATGCGCCCCACCCGATCGTGTTCCTTTACCAGCCGGTATTTCTCCAGCACCGTATCCTTGGTGATTTCCTTGGTGGCACCAAACACATCCTTGATCACCTTGAACACATAAGGATAAGACGGCAGCGTGAACACCAGCATCACCAGGCCCTTGATCCCCGGCGCAATCACCAGATCATCGCGCGAATGTTTCAGGTGGTGCATGAAATCACGGAAGAACATGTTCTTGCCCTGCTTCTGCAGGCCAATCATGGTGTACAGCTCGGCCCGTGACTTGTTCGGCAGCAATGTGCGCAAAAACTGCACGTAGCCAGAAGGGGTTTCCATGTCGATCATGAAATAGGCACGCGAGAAGCTGAACAGCACGCCAATCCGCCGGGCATCAAGCAGAATGGTATCAAGGAAGAAGGTGGCGCCTTGGCTGTGGCGCAGCACCGGAACACAGAACGGATATTCCTGCGCACCATTGACCGCCTTGCCGATGATGTAGGCCGCCTTGTTGCGGTAAAACGGCGAATACAGCACCTGAATCTGATAGTTTTCTTCTGCTTGCGGCCATTCACCCAGATGTGACTTGATTGCCTTGACCACGTAGCCAATATCACGATCCAGGTTTTCAAACGGCACATCCCAGCCAAAATCATTGATGATCTGCTTGATGGTGTGACGCAAGCCGCCACGATGCGGGTAATAGCTGCGATAAGTCGGTGGATCGGAATCGATATGCTCGGTGGAAATCGTCGGCCGCACGAAGATGTAATCATTGATGTAATAATCGCGGCGCAGGATCTTGCAGCACACCGAATTAAAAAAAGTCTCGGCACATTCCGGCTGCTTGTGATCGGTTTCCATCAGCAGGCCAACATACATCAGCTTCACCGTCGGCCAGATACTTTCATCCAGCGTTTCTGCGGTGAACTCAGACTGCAGCCGGTTGACGCACTCCAGCACCCGGTCATCGTAATACTGGATACGGTCGCGTGCCGCCACCTGCACCCCTAGCCAGTCGCCCTGCTCGAAACGCTGCTTGGCCTGCGCACCACACTCGCGAAACAAGCGGTAATGCTTGTTGAAGCCCTCCAGCAACACCGTGGCAATTGCCAGTGCGCGGGCATCCTGATCGATCTGCATATCCATCGTGATTGTTACTTTCTTCGGTTTCTGATTTGTGGCGATACACCATTGCGTCGCGTTTCCGGCTGTGGCGCGGATGGCGGGGCTGCAACATGCAGGCGCAATACGTCGCCGGGCAACAGGCCATCCAGCTGCCAATCGCCAATCCTGACCCTCACCAGCCGCAAGGTCGGCAAACCCACCCTGGCAGTCATGCGCCGCACCTGGCGGTTTTTGCCTTCACGAATTGTCAGCTGCAGCCAGCTGTCTGGCACACTTTTTCGTTCGCGGATCGGCGGGTTGCGCGGCCACAATATTGGCGGATCAATGTGCATAACCTCGGCCGGGAGCGTGATAAAATCGCCCAAGTCCACGCCGGTAGCCAGTTGCGACAGTTGCCCGGGAGTCGGAACACCCTCTACCTGCACCCAATATGTTTTCGGCAGCTTGTGTGCGGGATCAGTAATACGATGCTGCAAGCCACCGTGATCCGTCAACAGCAACAAGCCTTCACTGTCGGTATCCAGCCGGCCCGCCGCATAAAAGCCGGGCGCATCGATAAAATCTGCCAGACATTGATGTGGCGGACTGGGAGAAAACTGGCAAATCACCCCGTAGGGCTTGTTGAACAAAAGCAACTCGGGCATTTACTAATGGCGGGCAATAAAAACTCAAGGATAATACCAACGATTTCGCCTCTACGGCCGCTACTGCCTTCCCTCAGCGGTCAGGCTGGTCTAGTCTATATACATATTTGAGCGCCGGGCGTACCCCGCCAGGCAAAAACAAGGGATGTCGGGCACCGCCCGCATCACCCTTAGCGGCATCCGGCACGGGCCACGAAAAATGGCAGCAACACCGGTTCCGTACCAAGAAACGGGTTTCTTATCCAAACCCACACCGATGGAGCAGCAATGACGACTTCGCATATCAAGGTGCCGCAAGGCGGCCAGAAAATCATCCCGGGTCAGGCGATTCCCGATAATCCGATCATTCCGTTCATCGAAGGCGATGGTATCGGCATCGATATCACGCCAGTGATGCAAAAGGTTGTTGATGCCGCCGTTGCCAAGGCTTACGGTGGCAAGCGCAAGATCCACTGGATGGAGATCTACGCCGGTGAAAAATCCACCCGCGTCTACGGTGGTGATGTGTGGCTGCCGGATGAAACCCTCAAAGCACTCAAAGAATATGTGATTTCGATCAAGGGCCCGATGACCACGCCGGTTGGCGGCGGCATCCGCTCGCTGAATGTGGCACTGCGCCAGGAACTGGATCTGTATGTGTGCCTGCGTCCGGTGCGTTATTTCCAGGGCGTGCCTTCGCCACTGAAAGACCCGACCAAAACCGACATGACCATCTTCCGTGAAAACACCGAAGACATTTACGCCGGTATCGAATGGGCTGCCGAGTCGGACAGCTGCAAGAAGATCGTCAACTTCCTGCAAACCGAAATGGGCGTGAAGAAAATCCGCTTCCCCAACACCACCGCCATCGGCATCAAAACCGTATCGCGCGAAGGTTCGGAACGCCTGATCCGCCGCGCCATGCAGTACGCCATCGACAATGATCGCAAATCGGTGACCATCGTCCACAAGGGCAACATCATGAAGTTCACCGAAGGTGGCTTCCGTGACTGGGGTTACGCACTGGCGAAAAACGAATTCGGCGCACAATTGATCGACAACGGCCCGTGGTGCAAATTCAAGAACCCGAAAACCGGCAACGACATCATCGTCAAAGACGCGATTGCTGACGCATTCCTGCAGCAGATTCTGTTGCGGCCGGGTGAATACGACGTAATCGCCACGCTGAACCTGAATGGCGACTACATCTCCGACGCACTGGCAGCGCAGGTTGGCGGTATCGGTATTGCTCCGGGTGCCAATCTGTCGGATGACGTGGCGATGTTCGAAGCCACCCACGGCACTGCCCCGAAATACGCCGGTCTGGATAAAGTCAATCCGGGTTCGCTGATCCTGTCGGCAGAAATGATGCTGCGCCATATGGGCTGGACCGAAGCCGCCGATCTGGTGATCAACTCGACCGAAGCGGCAATCAAGGACAAGGTCGTGACTTACGACTTTGCGCGTCTGATGGAAGGCGCAACCGAAGTCAGCTGTTCTGCCTTCGGCGATGCCATGATCGAACGCATGTAATCCGGCGCGAGGCTTAGCGAGCAAAAACGGCATGGAGTCATCCATGCCGTTTTCTTTTGTGTCAGAAAAACCGCAAACTAAGGAAGCGCTGATTTATTCGGCGAGCGGGATGAAGTGCAAGGAGCCCGGCGCGCAGAGCTCTGCATGGCCATTCCACTAGGCGGCAAGCCGCCAAGTGGCTGGTCAAAGAGAGACATATCTTTAGATAGGCGAGCTTTCGAGCACCGCGAGAGTGCAACCGAGCTTGGCAAGCAAAGCTAGCTTTAGCGAA
>JAUPTR010000275.1 GCA_030917985.1 Pseudomonadota bacterium
TCATCGCGGCGCGTTGCAGCGTTTTGCTATTGGCTACGCGTTCGAGTTTTTGTGCATAGTCAGGGTCGGTGGCATAACCGCCCTGCTGCAGGCCCTTGGCAAAGGCGCGCGCATCGTCGCCCTGATTCAGCACCTGCTGATAGCGTTCACTGGTTGTTACCAGGCGGGCATAATCTTCCAGCGCTTCGCCGTAAGAGCCGTAAACGCGAAACGGCTGGAGTTTCTTTACCGCCTGGCCGCTCTCAAACTCGGTGGTGGCTACATGCGCCACCTTTCCCTGCCATCCCTTGCCGGCTTTGATGCCGAAGAGGTTAAAACTGTCGTTCCCCGCCGCATCGACGATCTTGCGTTTGCCCCAGGCGGTTTCCAGCGCGGCCTGAGCCGCCAGCAAATGAGGTGCAACACCAATCGCATCGGCAGCTTTGCGCGCCTGGCCGACAACGGCAGCCACAAAATCTGCCAGCGGTGTGGTTGTTTCTTCTGCTTTTCGCGCTTTGGCGGCTTCCAGCGCCTGTTGCGCAGTCATTGCCACTGCCGGCAACGGCAGGCTCAAGGGTTTGGCTGATTTGTGGGCCGGCAAATCCTTGGGGGCAATCAGATCAGTGCGGGTCAACTGTCTTTCGACCAGTGCGGCAATCCCCAGGCCACGATGCGACGCAAGGTTTTGCGACAGCTGATCGTCAAACATGCCCTGGAACATGCGTGTTTCGCTACTGTGGCCAATATCACTCTGAGGCACGGCGTTGCGCATGCTCTTCAGCATCATCGAGGTAAACATGGCCTCAAACTGCTGAGCCACGGCCTTGATCGAGCTCTTTTCATCAGATCGCGCGTGGGCCCGCAACTGGTTCAGACTCTGAACGTCATAGGAAAGCCGGCCAGTCAGATCGACGGCTGCGGAAGGCTTGTTTGTCATCAGCGGATTCATCTGCATCTCCATCCTGCATGCTGTTTCTCACATAAAAGCAAGAATCAGGCCACGCTAATGCAGGCGGAAAAAATCCCGCCCAAAAGGCGGGATTTCAGAGATACGGGGCATGGCCATCAAATGATCTCCAGCTCGGCCCTCAGCGCACCAGCAGCCTTCATCGCCTGCAGGATCGACAGCAAATCCTGCGGGGTGGCACCAATCGAATTCAGCGCCTTTACCACGTCAGCCAGTTTAGCGCCCTTGTTCAGCTGCACCAGCTGGCCTTTATCGGCCTTGATGGCCACATCGGCATTCTGCACATCAGCCGTCTGGCCCTGCGAAAAGGCGTTCGGCTGGCTGACTGAATTGGTGGCATTGACGGTTACCGAGAGATTGCCATGCGCAATGGCACAGCTATCCAGCATCACCGCCTGATTCATCACCACCGATCCGGTACGGGCGTTAATAATCACCCGGGGGGAACTTTCTGCCGCCTGGACGGCAAGATTTTCCACCTTGCTTAGAAAAGTGACCCGTTCGTTGCTGTCGCGCGGTGCCCGCACCTGAACCAGACGACCATCAAGCGCACGTGCGGTATCCGCCCCCAGCGAGCGATTGATCACGTCAACCATGCGATTCGCTGTCGTGAAGTCTGACTGGACGAGCTCCAGATTGATATAGTCGCCCTGCCCCAGCGGCGTCAGCACCGCACGTTCCACCGTCGCGCCGGAGGGAATCCGCCCGGCATTGAGGTGATTGACCTGGGCACTGCTGCCGCCGCCCGAGGCGCCAGCACCACCAACAAGTATATTGCCTTGCGCCATGGCATAGATCTGCCCGTCCACACCGCGCAAGGGGCTGAGAATCAACGTGCCGCCACGCAGGCTCTTGGCGGTACCCAGCGAAGCCACCGTCACATCCAGCGCCTGGCCGGGTTTGGCAAATGCCGGCAATGTTGCGGTCAAGGTAACCGCGGCCACATTCTTGGGTTGAATCGACATGCCGGGAGGCACTTGTATACCCATGCGATCCAGCAATGCCTGAACGCTGAGCGGCGTATAGGGCGCCTGGGTCGCCTGGTCACCCGTACCATCCAGACCGACTACCAGGCCGTACCCAACCAGCTGATTGGGCCGCACTCCCTGAACCGTTGCCAGATCCTTGATCCGCTGCCCCTGATCGGCTGCCTGAGCCAATGAGGCCAGCAGCGCCATCACAATCATCGTCAGAAAACGCATGGTCAATTCCCCTGCAATCAGTAAGCTGCAACCGACATGAAAAACTTCTGCAACCAGCCGGCATCCTGCGCATCACCAACCACGCCATTGGCACGTTGCTCGATACGCGCATCGGCCACCTTGGTTGATGAAATCTGGTTACCCGATTTGATGTCCAGCGGGTTGATCACGCCGGAAAAACGCAAGAACTCGTGTTCGTTGTGAATGGCAATCTGCTTTTCACCGCTCACCAGCAGATTACCGTTGGCCAGCACTTCGATCACGGTTACCGTAATGTTGCCGGTAAAGGTATTTTCGGCATTGGTTTCGCCTTTGCCGTCGAATTTGTTGCTGGAGTCCAGCTTGAAATTGGCATTCGCCATTTTCTCAACGGCACCTGAAAAATACGGCAGGCCCAATGCGGTGCTGGCGGTATGACTCATGGAAGCATTACGGTTGGCATTGCTGGACGATTTGGTCTTGGCACTGAGCTTTTCTTCGATAGCCACCGTCAATACGTCACCAACCTGGCGTGCCACCCGGTCTTCAAACAGCGTGCCACGATTATTGCTCTGGAAAATGGCGCCATTGCCATACAGCGGCTCTGGCTGTGCCACCGGGCGTACCGTAGTCGGCTGGTGCACAATCGATTTTGGCGAATTGGCACAGCCGACAAGCAGCGCCAACAACATCAAGGGTAGATATCTAGTCATGACGAAATCCCTCCGGCTTAAAGCTGGGTCAGCTTCTGCAGCATCTGGTCGGACGTCTGGATTGCCCGCGAATTCAGCTCATAGGCTCGCTGAGCCTGGATCATGTTCACCAGCTCTTCCGTAGCATTTACGTTGGATGCTTCCACGTAACCCTGGTAGAGCGTGCCGGCGCCATTGCTGCCGGGGTCGGTTTCCTGTGGCGCGCCTGACGCCTCGGTTTCGAGGTACAGGTTTTCACCTTTACCGGTAAGCCCGGCCGGGTTGATGAAGGTTGCGACAGTAATCCGCCCGAGCTGTACCGGATTGATTCCTCCGGCGGGCATATAGCTGGCGGTGCCGTCCGGTGCCACGGTAAAACTCACAGCGTCGCTGGGAATCTGGAACTGCGGTTGCAATTGCCAGCCATTGGACATGACCAGCCGGCCTTGCGAGTCAACCCGGAACGAGCCATCACGGGTATAGGCGGTAGTCTGACCATCCGGCGACAAGACACGAAAGAAACCCTGGCCACTGATGGCCATATCAAATGAATTGCCGGTATTTTGCAGCGCGCCTTCGGTGTAGATGCGCACCGTGGCAACCGTGCGTGCCCCCACCCCCAGCTGCAGGCCGGTTGGCACCTGTCCTTGCTGGGCAGCGGGAGAGCCCGCCTGACGTATGGTCTGATAGATCAGATCCTCGAG
>JAUPTR010000276.1 GCA_030917985.1 Pseudomonadota bacterium
GGCAGCGCTGGCTGGCAACGCTGCTGGCCGGCAAGGAGTTGAAATCATGCGAATGACCACCGTGCTGGCCGGCATGCTGCTGGCCGGGGCCTGTCTGGCCAATCAGGTGCAGGAATCAAAAGTGGATGCCCAAACCCGCGAGCTGGCGCGCGAATTGCGCTGTACCGTGTGCCAGAGTGAAACCCTGTGGGAGTCGAATTCGACGCTGGCGCAGCAGATGCGTGCGCTGATTCGCGAGAAGCTGCAACAGGGACAATCGCCCGAGCAGGTAAAAGATTTTCTTTTTCAGCGATATGGCGACTATATTTTGATGAAGCCGCGGTTCAGTGGCGCTCATATTGCTCTCTGGTTATTACCCCTGTTTTTACTGTTGATTGGTGCTTACGCGCTGTGGCGCACCTTGTTGCGCTGGCGCAAGCCGGTGGCCATGTCAACCGCAGCGCCACTGTCGCCGGACATGCGCTCGCGCATCGACAGGGAGTTGCAGCAGGCGGAGGATGAGTCATGAACCCGCTCTGGATCATGGGCGCCATGCTGGTGCTGTGTGTCATCTGGCTGGTGTGGCCATTGTGCTGGAAACCCGGAAACCCCTTGCCGCAGGGTATCGAAGACGATGCCAGCGAGCGCCATCTGCTGCAGGCGGAAAAACGGCGCCTGCTGGCAGAAATCAAGCGTCAGCGTGCCGAGCAGCTTGAAGGCCGGCAGGACGATGCCAGCGCGCAGCGCTTGCTGGCTGATAGCGAGGCGGCGCTGGCGCAGCTGCTGCGGCAGATCGACGCGCTGGGCAATCGACCCGCCCCGGCGCCGGTGGTGCTCAACGAGCCCGCACACTGGTTGGCCGCGCTGTTGCTGGCTGCGAGCGTGGCGGCTGCTGCATCGATGTTGTTTCGCCAGCAATGGCGCGACCCGCCGGCCGCGCCGTTATCGACCATGCCCAAGGATATCGGCGAAATGCTCAAGCGGCTGGAGCAGCGCCTGGTACGCGAGCCGGATTCCTTTACCGGCTGGGTAATGGCCGGCAGAACCTATGCATCGTTGGGCGACAAGGAAAAAGCCCGTATGGCCTGGGCCAATGCTTACCGCATCAAGCCCGATAGCCGTGAGGCCCGTTTCCAGCATGCCATCGGCCTGCTGGAGCTGGGTGAAGACCGCCATTATCAGGCTGCGCTGGCTCATTTTGATGCCTTGCAGCAGGCGCAGATGGATTCGGTGGAGCTTGGCTGGTATCGCGGGCTGGCCCTGTTCAGCCTGAAGCAGTTTCCGCAGGCAAAACAGCAGTGGCAACAGGTACTGGAACAGTTGCCCCCCGAGGGAGAGGAGCACGATATGGTTGTCGATGCCATCCGCCGGGCTTCCCGGCCCGATCAGGAAGCGCAGCAATGAGGCGCCTGCCGGTTGCTGCAGCCCTGTTTGGGCTGGTTGCCTGCTTGCAGGCGCAGACGTTCGAGCCGGATACCCCTTATCTGTACGACAGTTTCGAACCACAGCAGAAGCCCTGGCAGCCAGGGCGTGACCTGAATATCGAAGAGGTATTCAAGAATTACCAGTATTTCGAAGTCATCTTCGGGCGTGACGGTCTGATAAAGGTCAGCACCATACGCCAGGGGAAACGCAGCGAAGTCAGGTTCTACCGGCGCCTGCCCGATGGCGGGCTGGAGCCGGTCAAGCCTGAAGGCGCTGTGCAGTAAATGGCCTGTACTGCTGCCTGCAGCAGGAAAAGCCATGCAATCGCTGTAACCGTCAGCAACAAGTTTGATATTGATCAAGTGTGAGACCCTAAATGCAGTAGGGGCGAACAAAAGCTTGATACCTGTCAATGCTTGAAAAGCCGGACAGCACAAAAATGGGGCGCGTAAAACAGGTGGCCTTGGCGTTGTGATACCGGGGTCAAATGCTTTCCTTGAACGAACGGGGGGTTAAATGAAAGTGAAATTGGGTTTGTCCGCCATTGCAATGGCGATGCTGAGTGGTCTGGCTGCTGCTGAAGCTGTACCGGCTCCGACTGGTGTTGCACCGGAAGCACTGGATGCAACCAAGAAGATCTACTTTGAGCGTTGTGCCGGTTGTCACGGCGTGTTGCGTAAAGGCGCTACCGGTAAAAACCTGGAGCCTGCCAACACCCAGAAACTGGGTCAGACTCGTCTGGAAAAAATCGTTGCTTACGGTACCGAAGGTGGTATGCCGAACTTCGAAGACATCCTGACCAAGGAAGAAATCACCAATATCTCCAAATACATCATGCAGACCCCCGATGCACCGCCGGAATGGGGCATGAAAGAGCTGCAGAACAGCTGGAAAGTGGCTGTCAAACCGGAAGATCGTCCGAAAAAGCAGCTGAACAAGATCAATCTGAAGAACGTGTTCTCGGTCACCCTGCGTGACACCGGCGAAGTGGCGCTGATCGACGGCGACACCAAACAGATCTGGGGGATCGTCAAGACCGGTTACGCGGTGCACATTTCCCGCCTGTCGGCTTCCGGACGCTATGTTTACGTGATCGGCCGTGACGGCAAGCTGGATCTGATCGACATGTGGTTCGAGAAACCGACCATCGTCGCCACGATCAAGATCGGCCTCGATGCCCGCTCGGTGGATACCTCCTAGTTCAAGGGTTTCGAAGACAAGCTGGCGATTGCCGGTGGTTACTGGCCGCCGCAATACGTGATCATGGACGGCCAGACTCTGGAGCCGAAGAAAGTGGTTTCAACCCGTGGCATGACTGTTGATGGCGAATACCATCCGGAACCACGCGTGGCTTCGATTGTTGCCTCGATGATCAAACCGGAATGGGTTGTGAACGTGAAAGAAACCGGCATGATCAAGCTGGTTGACTACACCGACATCAACAACACCAAGGAAACCACCATCAATTCGGCCAAGTTCCTGCATGACGGCGGCTGGGATTCGACCAAGCGTTACTTCCTGGTTGCTGCCAACGCATCCAACAAGGTTGCCGTGGTAGATACCAAAACCGGCAAACTGGCTGCGCTGGTGGATACCAAGCCGAAGCCGCATCCAGGCCGTGGCGCTAACTTCGTGCATCCGAAATTCGGTCCGGTATGGGCAACGTCGCACCTGGGTTCGGACGTGATCACCCTGATTGGTACTGATCCGGCGAAGAACAAGCAGTACGCCTGGAAAGTGGTTCAGGAACTGAAAAACCACGGTGCCAACTCCTTGTTCGTGAAAACCCATCCGAAGTCGAACAACCTGTGGGCTGATGCGCCGCTGAATCCGGAAACCGTGAATGCCGAATCGGTAACCGTTTACGACATCAAGAATCTGGACAAAGGCCCGCAAGTCATTAATGTGGCACAAATGGCTGGCCTGCCGGAGACCAAGGCTGTGAAGCGTGTGGTTCAGGGTGAATACAGCGCAGACGGTTCGGAAATCTGGTTCTCGATCTGGGCAGGGAAAACCGACCCGTCGGCAATCGTGGTTATCGACGACAAGACTCGCAAGTTCAAGGCTGTGATCAAGGATCCAAAACTGATCACCCCGACTGGCAAGTTCAACGTCTATAACACCCAGCACGACGTTTATTGATGTATCAACCGCCCGGGCTTGAGGGAGACCGGGCGGTATTTCCCCGATTGCAGAGGGCAGCCAAATGTCTAGCGACACAACAAAAAAAGGTTTTTTCGGTCGTATCTGGGCCGCATTGCGCAAGCCTAGCGCCAAATATTCAGTTCTGGCACTGTTCGGTGGCGGCATGATTGCCGGCGTGATTTTCTGGGGTGGTTTCAACACCGCCATGGAAGCCACCAACACCCTGGATTTCTGTATCTCCTGCCATGAAATGCGCGACAACGTATATCAGGAATACAAGACAACAATTCACTATACCAACCGTACCGGCGTGCGTGCCGTGTGTTCCGATTGCCATGTGCCGAAAGACTGGACACACAAGATGATCCGCAAGATCCAGGCCAGCAAGGAAGTGTATGGCAAGATCGTCGGCACCATCGATACCAAGGAAAAATTTGAAGCAAACCGTCTGCGCCTGGCCACCAACGAGTGGAAACGCATGAAAGCCAGCGACTCGCGTGAATGCCGCAACTGCCACAGTTTCCAGGGCATGAACCCGGAAATGCAGAAACAGCGGGCACGCAAGCAGCATGAAAATGCGCAAAAAGACGGTGCTACCTGTATCGATTGCCACAAAGGCATCGCGCATCACAAGCCGCAAAACATGCCGGAAGACGAAGAGTAAACCTTTCGGTCACGCAGGGATCAGGAACAGGGCGCAAGCCCTGTTCTGGTTGGAGAGTACGCAGTTTAAATCCTGACAGAAGGAGTATTTCATGAAATCGAGTTTCAAACTGGTTGCCGGCATGGCGCTGACGCTGGCTGTAGGTGCGGCTTTTGCAGCTGCTCCTAACTGGGACAAGGTTCCGGCCAAGAAAATCACCCTGTTCTATCCAGGCACTGCCGCCATGGAATGGATCACCAAGGGCACTGAACACGGTGGTGCCAAGGCTGTGAAAAAAGGCGAGCGTTGCATCGACTGCCACGAAGAAGAGGCGGCTGATATCGGCAACAAGATCGTATCTGGCCAGAAACTGGAACCGGCACCGATCAAGGGCAAGGCTGGCAGCATCCCGCTGACCGTGCAGGCCGCGCATGATGCCGAAAACCTGTATGTTCGCATGACATTCAAATCGCCGGCTGCATCGGGCGCCGCCAAGATGGATGCCGACAATCAGGTGAAAGCCGCATTCATGCTGGAAGACGGCGGCAAGGCCGATCTGGCGGCACAGGGCGGTTGCTGGGGTACTTGTCATGCCGACGCACGCACCATGCCGGGCGGCAAGGATGACAAGAAGAAATACATTGCCGGCGGCAGCGTAGCCAGTGGCAAGTATCTGGATCTGGTGCAATGGCAGAGTGGCAAGAAAGCCAAGCCGGTAGATGGCTCTGTGGCTGAAACGCGCAATATGAGCGGTGGCACGTCGCTGGTTTCGGCTGAAGGCAAGAATGCCGGCGGTACCTGGACTGTGGTATTCACCCGCAAGCTGGCCGGTAACCCGGCTGCCGGCGATGTGGCGCTGGCTGCAGGCAAGCAGTACAACATCGGCTTTGCCGTGCATGACGACCATGCTGCTGGCCGTTTCCACCATGTATCGTTCGGCTACACCCTGGGCCTGGATGATGCCAAGGCCAACATCAACGCAGTCAAGCAATAAGTCTGTATTGGTGTTGTCAGAAAGCGGCACCCCTTGCGGGGTGCCGCTTTTTCGTTAATAGTGGCGCCCGCAGGTTCTGTGTTCAACATGAAAGGGATGCCATGACAAAGATGCTTCTGCTGCCGCTCTTGCTGATGTCCTCTCTCGCCGCTGCCGAAACGCGTGAGGTGAGCATCATCAACATGAAGTTCGAGCCGGAAACGCTGGTGATTAAACCCGGCGACACTGTGCGCTGGGTCAACAAGGAAAAACGTACCTATCATACGGTGTTGTTCAAGGGTGAAGCGGTTGCCGAATCGCAGCCGCTGTTCCCCGGCGACAGCCATGAACGCAGGTTTGAACTGCCTGGCACTTATCCCTATATCTGCGGCCCGCATCCGCACATGACTGCTGAAATCCGCGTTCAGCCCTGAATCCTCCTTCTGAGGCAGGTCAAGGCCGGCAATGTTGAAGCCGGCTACACTGCCGTTTCGATTTGCAAAGAGAATGCCGATGTCTGAACAGACCTCCCGCCAGCCACCCGGCGATTTGGCCATGTGGTTTTTTATCTGTGCCGAATTGCTGGTGTTTGGTGCCTTTTTTATCGCCTACGCCTTTGCCCGGGCGAAAAATATCGAGTTGTTCAACAGTTCGCAGCTGACACTCAATCGAACTGCGGGCCTGATCAACACCGCCGTGCTGATCACCGGCAGTTATTTTGTGGTGCGTGCCGTGATTGCCATCAGGCAAAACCTGTCAAGCCTGTGTGCACGCTGGTTGTGGGCCGCCTTTGGCAGTGGCGTGGTGTTTGTGGCGATCAAGATTGTCGAGTTCGGCGAAAAATTGTCGGCGGGCATTTCCCTGTCCAGCAACACTTTCTACATGTTTTATCTGTCGCTGACTTTTTTCCATTTCCTGCACGTCATCCTTGGCATGGTGATTCTGGCGGCGGTGGCACTGAAAGCCGGCAAGGGCGGTTATTGCTCGACGGATTACAGTGGCGTCGAAACCGGCGCATCATACTGGCACATGGTCGATCTGGTGTGGATCGTGCTCTTCCCGCTGGTTTACGTGCTGCATTGAGAGGACTGGCATGAATACTCGTAACGCTACCCTGATCTGGGCCGGGCTGCTGCTGCTGACCCTGTTGTCTTTTTCTCTGGGTGAGGTACCCAATCCGGGCACCTGGCCGCTAATGGTGATTGGTGCCGCCACCTTGATCAAGGGCAAGCTGGTGATGGACTATTTCATGGGCCTGAAAGCCGTCGGCGGCGTATTTCTCCATGTGCTTACCGGCTGGCTGGTGCTGGTGCTGGGATTGATCGCGCTGGCGTTTACACGCGCCTGAGCCCGGTTCAGCGCGGTGTCAGCATTTGTGCGCGGGCTTCGTCGGCAGGCAGGTGCTGACGCAGGATACGCAGCATGCTGCCATCGACTACCAGTTCATTCACCTGTTTTTGCCACGCTTCAGCCTGGCTCTGGGTAAAGCGGCTTTTGCTCAGTATCAGCGCGTGAGGCACTGGCGCCTCCTGGCTGGCCCAGTCGGTCAGCGTAAACCGGCCACTGAGATCAGCCGCCTGCAGGTGCAGTCGATAGACCGGTGATTGCGCAAACATCCCTTCTACCCGGCCGGCTTTCAGCAGGGTAAATGCCGACGCGACGTCGGGCACATCGATGACACGACCCTGCTGTCGCATCTGCTCCAGAAAACGATCTGCCGTTTCGCCATGTTTGAATGCACGCACGGCTGCCCATTTTGCCTTGTCTCGCTTCAGAAACGCATCGGGTGTTGCACTTGGCGGCGTTGTAACGGCCATGTTTTTTAATGCCATATAGGGTGCAAACCAGGCAAACCTGTCGCGAGCCGGGTTCTGTATGCCGGAGACGCTCATGTCCAGTGCGCCATTTTCCAGATCCTGCCAGATGCGCGCCCGCGGCATGACGCTGATTTCGAAGCGGCAGCCGGTGCGTTGGCGCAACGCGTCCACGACATCCTTGTCTATGCCCCTGCCATTGTTGTAAAGCAAACCGAACTCGTAAAACGCCAGCCTGACCGGTTTTTCCCCACAATCCACCGCCGCATGTGCCGCTGAAACGGGTAGGCCCAGCAACAGCAGCACGCGCCATGATTTCATCTGTCTCATCCATCTGCTTCAGAACTGTTATCAGCATAGAAGATTCGTAGTTTGATAACTTGGTGAATAGCCACTAAAACGGAACGATATGCGCGCCATGTTTCGTTCTCTCTCTGATCATCCGATAAGGCTTGCCGTTCTGGCGGCTGTGCTGATTGGATTCGTTTCGGTTTTGTTCCAGATGTCTGCGGTTTATCGCGGCGCCTGGGAGGATGCCAAGGGTGAAACCGATGCGGCCGCAGAAGTGATGCGTGACCCGGCGCAGCGTGCCATCTATGAACTCAATCTGGAGATGGGAAACAATATTGTTCAAAGCCTGGTCAAGACTGGCCTGGCGAGAAATGCGCTGATTCTGGACGAAACAGGAAAGCCGTTCGCAGAGGCGAATCTGGCCACGCTAAGCGAAACCTCATTACACACCCGCATGGGGGATGTGTTGTTCGGGGGCGTGCCTGCCGCCTTTGTGCCTCTGCATGAGCCAAATGGCAGGCGTCAGCTGGGTGAACTGCGTATCGAGCCGAATTACCGGTTGCATTTTGCAAGGTTCTGGAGCGACTTGCTGCAATTTGCCCTGATCGAGTTTTTGCGGGTTTTCATTCTGGCGTTTACGCTGGTTTATCTGTTCCAGTATTTCGTCATCCGGCCATTTCAGCGCCTCGGTCAGGCGATTCATCAGGCTGACCCTGCCAATCCGCAGCAAACCTTGCAATTGTTGCGTGATTCACGCGTAAGTTCAGAAGTCGGGCAACTCGGGCGCATCATCGAGCGGTTTCTGCTCCAGGCCCAGGATCGGGTGTTACAGCATAATCGCGCCCTGGTGCGGGTGGACGAGCTGGAGTCGCTGCAACACTCGCTGGCAGAAAGCGAACGCCGTTACCGCTCACTGATTGCTGCATTGTCCGAGGGGGTGGTGCTGCAACAGGCCGATGGCAAGATCGTGACATTCAACCAGGCCGCGCTGGATATCCTGGGTCTGAGCGATCAGCAGATACAGGGGCGCACTTCCTTCGACCCGGGTTGGCGTACCGTGCGCGAGAATGGCCAGCCTTTCCCTCCGGAAGATCATCCTGCCATGACAACACTGCGCACCGGCCTGCCGTTGCGTGATGTACGCATGGGTGTGCATCGTGGCGATGGATCGCTGGTGTGGATTTCGATCAACAGCCAGCCCTTGTTTGGCGATCAGGCCCCCCGGCCGGAGGCCGTGGTGACGTCATTCTCGGATGTGACCGCCCGCTTGCAGGCCGAGCGCTCGGTGATTGCCGAGAAAGAAGCGGCGTTGCGTTATCTGAATACCGCCGGTGTGATGATGCTGCTGATCGGGCCGGACGGCCATGTCAGGCTGGCCAACCGCCGCGCCGCAGCGATTTTGCAGATGCAGCCGGACGAGTTGCTCGGCAGTGATTTCACGCAGATGCTTGTCACCGATGAAGATCGACACATGTATGTTGCCTATCGCGAGCAAGTGTTTGCCTCGGAGCCGGGTGAGCCCGTCTTGCA
>JAUPTR010000277.1 GCA_030917985.1 Pseudomonadota bacterium
ACATACAAGCAACGGAAAGCAACCCCGTTACACCTACGGCAATCTTGCCACAGGCAGCAGACGCCAGCATTGAGCGCGATGGCAGCATGCGCTGGCTACTGGTTAAACATCCTCCGGAAAAAGTCTGGCCAGTTGTTGTTCAGTTCTGGAAAGATCAAGGTTTTCAGCTGAGCCGCGAAGAGGCTGCGATTGGCATTGCCGAAACAGAATGGGCACAGGATCGCAGCAAGTTACCCAACGACTTTGTTCGACGTGCTTTTGGCTCCTCCCTGGACAGGATGTTCTCCTCCGGGGAAAAAGACCGCTATCGGGCACGCCTGGAACGACGCGCCGATGGCTTCACGGAAATATTTGTCAGCCAACAGCGTAAAGTTGAGGAATTTACGGACAGCAGCAAGAGTGAAACCCGCTGGTTTGTAAAACCTGCCGATCCGGAAGCAGAAGCCGAAATGCTGGCACTTCTACTGCAACAGTTTGGTATTCCAGCGCAACAGGCCACAGAAGCCACCCAATTGGCAAACCATCAATCTCCGGCCAGCATCAATAACACAGCACCCAAGCCAGTCAACGAGGACGCCACGACGCTCATGTTGAATGAGGGCTTTGACCGCGCATGGCGACGCGTCGGCTTGATTCTGGATCGTAGCGGTTTTACTGTATCTGACCGCGATCGCTCGCATGGAATGTATTTCATACGCTACGCAGACCCAGATGTCGAGCGCAAGAACGGTGTATTCGGCGCTTTGTTCGGCGACAAGGACACCCGCGCAGAAGACTATCAACTTGAGATCGTGGAGGCGGATGGCAAATGCAATCTACGCGTCCTCGACAAAGACGGCAAGCCATCACAAAGCGAAACGGCAAAACGGATTCTGAGGCTTCTGCAGGAACAACTTAGATAAAACAGAGAGGTGGTAGAGCCTGAAAATGGCTCACCCCCCCAATGTCGTTATTTCATTTCTGGAAAACAAAAAACCGACCCTAAGGCCGGTTTTTTGTTTTCCGTAAAACGGATTACTTGGCAGCAGGTGCTTCTGCCGGAGCAGCAGCAGGTGCTTCTGCCGGAGCAGCAGCAGGTGCTTCTGCCGGAGCAGCAGCGTCAGCCGGAGCAGCAGCAGGAGCTTCAGCAGCCGGAGCAGCAGCAGGAGCTTCAGCAGCCGGAGCTTCAACAGCAGGAGCTGCGGTTTCTTCAGCTTTCTTTTCACCACAAGCGGTCAGAGCAACAGCCAGCAGAGCAGCAGCGATGAGCGAGTGTTTCATCATTTTTTTTAACCCTTACGTAAGTTATTAAGCAATAACAATCACAACACATGGCAATCGGTCTTTGACCGAGATTAGCCAAAGCAATATATGCCTTTAGCCGACCGACCCGGCGGATTTTAGCACGGTTTCAGAAAAACTCTAGCGTTTTTCTGTAAGGAACTAAAAACTTTGGGATTATTGCCGTTACACATGCAAACAACATGAGTCCGGTCAGGATTCTGCAAGCTGCAAATATCCACATTGGAACCATCCATAGAAGTAGTCGAGCATCACGACGGACAATTCCTGCGGCGCTATTCTACGCATATCTGCCAGTTGCACCAGCAAATCGTGGTCAACCTGATCCATGACTTCCAATGTCTCACCATTAACGAAAAACTGCTGCCCAATAAACAACATCTGCGTTTTCAGATCCAGCATCACACCACTCGCCTGAGCCGCTTCCGCAAATTGGTCTCGCGTCATGTCATCGTCAGGTGCATCAAAAAATACATGCGGCTTTGGCTCCGACAGGTATGAACCCAGAAAACAACCTACATCACTCTCCTGCCACAGCCCCCCCTTTAACATCGCCGTCAACTTGCCCACCATCAGATCCGGCACCTGTGCGGGATGCGACGGAACCGATAGCTCCGGGTCAGCATAGATGCCCTCACGCTCCATTCGCTCTGCCACATACATCAAAAACTGAGAAATCAACTCCTGCTCGGTTGGTGCCCTAAAGCCAATTGAATAGGTCATACCGGGCTCCAGCGCAATGCCATTGTGTGCAAACTTTGGAGGCAGATATAACATATCCCCCGGCTCCAGCAACCACTCCTGATCCACGCAAAAATTCTTGAGTATGCGCAATGACACCCCTTCAACCAAAGAATGATCGCTCTGACCACTGATTTGCCAGCACTTGCGCCCAACTGCCTGCAACAAAAACACATCGTATGAATCAAAGTGCGGCCCCACCCCGCCATCGGTAAGGGCATAACTGACCATCAAATCATCCAGTCGCGCATACGGGATAAAATTGAACTGTTTAAACAACTCTGCACCACCTTGCGACCAGTGATTCAAGTCGCTAACCAACAACGACCAGTTACTGTCATCACCCAGCCGCGAAAGGCGCCGCGCAGTAAACGGGCCGCGCTCTAATGACCAGCTGCCATCACGACGCTCGACAAGGCGAGACAACACCTCATCACGCTGCGCCAGCTCCTGCATCTCCTGCCAATCAACTACACCACAAAAGTCTGGCACCGCCTGACGTATCAACAACGGCTTTTTCTGCCAATAATCCCGCAGGAATTCTTCCGCACTCATACCACCGAGCAATTGCATGCCTGCCCCAATCTGGATTAAGCCAATGACCTTCATTCTAATGGATCCACCCTGAGCACACGACACAACTCGCGGTCTTGTTCACACAAATAGGTTAGAATCGCGGGAGTTGATCCCTCTTCGACCAATCCGGCAGGACTCCATTATTCAATAGCATCACACCTTGGACCCGCCCTAACGCCGACAGGCATAAAAGGAACCCATTCATGCAAATTGCAAAAAACAGCGTGGTATCGCTGAACTATGAGATGTACGACGGTGACAACCAGCTCGTCGACAAAACCGAAGAGCCGATCGTTTACCTGCATGGCGGTTATGACAACATTCTACCCAAACTGGAAGAAGCACTACATGGCAAATCCGTTGGGGACAAGGTTGAAGTCGCGATGGAACCAGACGACGCATTCGGTGACTTTGATCCGAATTTGCTGCGCATTGAAGCTGCAGACATGTTCCCGGAAGAAGTTGAGATCGGCATGATGTTTGAAGCAGACGATCCAGAGAGCGGCGAAGTCATCCTGTTCCGCGTCACAGATATTGCTGATGGGAAAATTGTGGTCGACGGCAACCACCCGCTAGCCGGCAAGCGGGTTCGCTTTAGTTGCTCGGTAGTGGAAGTTCGCGCGGCATCCAAAGAAGAAATCGAGCACGGCCATGTGCATGGCCCACATGGACATGACCACTAAGCGCACGAAATAGTTGGCTTAATAAAACTAGGGCCCAGCTAACAGCAGGGCCCTAGTGCATTTTAGGCGGAATCTAAAAAGACTCACATATTCAGAACTTCTTACGAATCGAGATTGCTGCATAGTCGATTTTCAAACCGGCTGTTACATCCAAACCCGCATATGGGTTGTAGACCATATTAAACAAATCAGTGCAGTTCAAATTACAGCTCGTATTCGCCGGTGCAGTAAATTTTGTATGCAACATCGACAATGCAAGATCTATTTCAGTATATTTATCGATGGTTATACCCGCTCCCAGCCCCCACAGTATGTCGTCAGACAATGGAGCGATCGTATCGATTTTATCAGGAGGAATGGAACTCTTGCGATATTCTGCACCACCACGCAATCTGAAACGGTTGGTAAAGGCGTATTCCAGTCCAACACCTGTACTCCAGGTATTCTGGTATCCGCGAGGTATAGTGAGCGTTGTAGCATCAGGAAACCCAAACAAACGAGCCATCTGCGCTGCAGCAAGTTCCTGGTCAAACTCCATCTTGAACTGATCCCAAGCTGCCCAGTTTGTCCAACCCACATCGGTATTGACCTGCAGTTTGCCAAACTTCATCTTGGTGCCCATCTGAATACTCTTGGGATAGGTCAACGTCATCGACACATTCCCTTCCTGTTCCGGAGGGACGTAGCTCGGCATCGCCAGCGATGCCAGAATAATCGGCCCTAACGCAGAGTTACTTACCCCCTTGAAAAACTCCTGAACGCTTTCGTCATAGGTAATCTTATATTTCCCATGCAAGCGCATTTTTGATTCGCTGGAATATTTCGCACCGAAGGCAAACCAATCGTTAGGCTCCCACAGCATACCGACTGTCACTGTCGGATCTGCGGATGTTGTCATCTCAATGTTCATGTTAAGAACATTGGTAAATGGATTCAGCCGGCCTTTATTACACAATCCGAATAACACCGCATCAATTGGGTTGCCACCATCAGGACATAATGCTTCCTGCAAGCGAGCAGTCATTGCAATCAGTGTATTGGGGGCACGGAAATCGGTTTCCGTGACAAGTGCGAAATGTGACAGCGACCCGGTAATACCTAAAGACAAAGTATCATTTACCTTGTACCCCACCGACGGAGCCAAATAGGTAAAACGCTGCATGATGGTCTTGCGGCCACCATAACGCGCAGGATCGTCATCACCCTCTGAACGATCGTAGGTCACCGCCATTGGCAGAAAAACCGCCGTAGCAAAGGTAAACCGTGAATCTGGGTCGTTGTAAGCCCAGCCATTACCAGGCGCTACCAACACAGGCATTTTTGCATTTGTCACACCATAGCCAGGAACATATAGCTGGTGATTATTGCTGATACTTCTCTGACCAATTACCGGGTCTTCAGTGTATCCAAAGATCCCTTCATAGTTTGCTGGTTTGTTAAACTCGGCAAAATTACGCACCTTAGCCAGAGCGATATGCGTATCACCCTGCTTTCCCCTGATCTTGGTTAATCCCGCAGGATTGTAGTGCACGGCTTCAGTACCCACGGTATCGGCAGTAACCGCATTACCCATGGACATGGCACGTGGACTAATCGCAATATTCTCACCCATCGCCGCCCATAAAGGCTGCGGCGCCAAGAATAGAATCCCGACAACCACACCAAGGCATGCGCTTCGATGAACGCTTTTTTGTCTGATCTTCACGTCAACTCCGAACATTCGCAAATTTCCAGAGATCAGAAATTGATTGGCATGGATGCGCCCATCGAGAAGTCAGGAGACTCCCGGGTCAGGCCAATACCGGTATTGATATTCAGAGTAAACTTCGGATCCAAGCGCCATCCCAAACCAACATTAAAGGTGCCTGCCATGCTTGGCTCGGTCATGGTTTGCAAATCACCATTAAACATCAGCTCCGTACCCTTTGAATATGACATTGAAGTCGACAGGTTTAGAGAAACATCGTAAGAAAGCGCGTAACCCAAGCCCATCCCGAAAGACCAAGAATCTCCCGGCTTCACAGTCTGCAAACGACGCCCCTCATTACCACGAATCTGATTCAAGCCGTTCTCTTCAAAACTATATCCCCAAGTTAATGAGCTATAGAGCACAACCGGGTCGACGACTTTCGACACATTCCCACCTAAGCTCAGCCCCCAGGTTCCTGAACCCGTAGATAACTCACTACTGACATCAACCTCATAAGGACTCAAGCCGGTAGGCGCGCGCAACGATCCATTCAAAGTCAAAGATGGGAAAGTCCGGCTAAGTGAAAACGGCTGCCAACGCACGTTTGCATTAATATCGCCAACACCGGTCACCCAACGTTTTCTGGAAGTGCCATATTGATCAACCTTATACACCAAGGGCACAGAGGCACCGATCGTTACGTTATTGCGCAGACCATAATCCATGGTAATGGTATTGGTAAACGAATGCGTTGCAGACTTGTTTACCGAGAACTGAGAGATAACAGCCTGATTCTCCGAGTTCTGTGCAACGGCAGCGTCAATTGCTTCTGAACCTATGTAGGTGTAGTTAAAGTCATAATTGAAATCGACTCCACCCTTTGGCAGCAGACTGTAGTTTTTATCAGTTGCCTCAAGCACACTCTCCAGAAGCTTTTTGCTATCGGCATCCCCCTCTTTCCTTGCTAGCGCCTGGCGAGCACTATCTTCCTTCCCTGCAACAGATGCAGCGGGCGTCGATGCAGTAGCCGATGGAGCACTATTGGGCGAAGCAGCTTGTTTGCCAGCTGATTTAGCCGGCGCAACTGGTACCACGGGAGCCGTAGCAGCCTGACTCGAAACGCCAGCTTTACCATCTTTCTGCAAGGCCTTTTCCGCTACTGCGGCCGCAGCTGCAGGGGCCACAACAGCGCCAGCCTTTTTCTGTTCGGGAGCCACGCCTACCGATTCGATTTTCGGCGTTGCCACAGGTATCGATGCCACAGGAGTCGTGGGAGCCACATCGACATTGACATTAACGCCCATTGGGCTGCGCGATACACCAACAGGTGCATCTTCCGCCAATGCCAATGAAATGGTGTTGCCCATGATTGCGATTCCAATCGCCAAAGAATGTCTTCTCACAGCCGCCTCTATTATTTTTAATTTCGATAATGGTAAACGCCGCCTGCAGCCTTATCCACCTTGTACTGGGTTGTTTCATCCCAATAAGGCAACTTGGCCCAAACGGTTTGACGAACCCGATCCGCGTCCATCACACGTAAATCCTCATCAGCCAAAGCCAACTTGTTCACAGGATCCGTGCCGTCTTTCGGATAAACCAGAAACAACACATTGCCGTCCCAGAGTTTGGCAAAATGTTCAACTGTAAAACTGATTTTCCCCGCAGATGGGTCAGCAATATACACATGGCCATCACGCAACTCGCGGAACACCACAAAGTGTTTGAATCCGCCGTATTGGATGGTTACCAACCCAGGCTGGCGCAAATCAGCCAAATCCTGCAACTCGGCCTTGAATCCCGCGCCGCGAAATCCTCTTGTGGCAACGTAGCGTTTCATATCCAGCAAGGAAAAGCCTCGTCGCTGGACAATCTTGTCTTTTTCTCCATGCTGCAGCATCCCCTCCATGACTTCATTTTCCTGAAGGTTTTCACCAAGAAAATAGTTAAGCACAGTGGTCAGGGCAGCCGAGCCACAACTATAGTCATACGCCTGATGAACCATGCCGGCCCGCTTAATCTCTTCTAGCGGGCGCACGCTGACGAATTCAATCTGACCCGAGCCTTGAACGGGCCTAATAGGATAAGTTCCTTCGGGGATATTCGTGACATTCTCGGCCAAGCCAACGTTTGCCATCGCCATCACCATCATTACAACGGTTAACAACATTATGCCGCCCCATTTTATTTGTTATGCATAACAACGCTTATACCAACATACTACCGAAATATTTGCCATTATCAATAGTCATTCGACATATATTTCCATCATTCTAGCTTGTTTGATAATAACACCACCAACAAGTTCCATTTACTCATAAAAATCAGTAACCGGTTAATTTTGATATATTTTTATAGCCACCAACAAAATCCCGCGTCAACAAGCCACCAAACAAAAACGCCACGCAAAGCGTGGCGTTTTCGATACCAATCAACCCTGGGTCAGGATTATTTGTGACCCCAGATCGATACCTTGGTCGACGAGAAGTCGAAGTTGGTCAC
>JAUPTR010000278.1 GCA_030917985.1 Pseudomonadota bacterium
CAGCCAGGGTATGAATAACCAGAAGATGGGCGTCGGTTGCCAGCAAAGTCAGTAGCGTGAGTAATGATGTTAGTTGCGCAACAACAGGCACTTGGGTGCCATGCTGAGGGTCAAAGAACATGGCAAAACCCAAACCCATCTGCAGACCGGCAAAATGCCCTGCCATTTCGACTGCGGTAAAGACAATGCGCAGCGAAAAGCCAATTGCAACACCGATAAGGAATTGATGCACCAGTATCAGAATACCGATCGCATCACTGGGGTCAACAGCCGGTAGTGCAGGCAGCAGAGGCTGCATCAACACGGTCAGCACTATACCCATGCCGATTTTGACCCGAGCAGTAATCGTACGGTTTCCAAAAAAAGGATCGGTAGCCATGACCCCCATGATCCGCACAAATGGCCAGATGTATGCGCTTAACAAGGCATACCACTGGGTAGCATTAATTGAAATCATGGCAACAGACGGGTCAACCGATTAGCTGCGGAATACTACTGTAGAGACGAATGATGTAGTCCATCATCATTTCTGTCATCCAGGGCCCTGCCAGCACCATCACGACAATCATTGACAATAGCTTGGGAATAAAAGACAGGGTCATTTCATTGATCTGGGTAGCCGCCTGAAACACACTGACAATCAAGCCGACAACCAGCGCCACCAGCAACATCGGAGCCGAAATCAATACCGTAACCTCAATTGCCTTCTGTACCAAAGTGGTTACCATTTCTGGCGTCATTCGATGTCCCCTAGACGTAAAAACTCTGCACCAATGAAGCAATCAACAATGTCCAGCCATCGACCAGCACAAACAGGATCAACTTGAATGGCAAACTGATGATCACCGGGGAGACCATCATCATCCCCATTGACATCAAAACGCTCGCCACAACCATATCCACAATCAGAAATGGCAAAAAAACCAGAAAACCGATCTGGAAAGCTGTTTTCAACTCGCTCGTAACATAGGCAGGAATCAATGTTTTCAGACTCACATCATCCGGACTATCTGGCTTGGCACTATTTGATAACTCGATGAACAGCGCCAGATCCTTCTGCCGGGTCTGCTTCAACATGAATTGCTTGAGTGGCACAGAGCCTTTCTCCAATGCCTCGTTAAAACTGATTTTGTCATCGGCAAATGGCTGATAGGCCTCCGCATAAATCTTGTCCAGCACGGGAGACATGACAAACAGGGTCAGAAACAGGGAGAGCCCGACAACTACCTGATTTGGAGGAGAAGTTGCAGTACCCAAGGCCTGGCGTAACAGTGAGAGGACAATAACAATACGCGTAAAGGCAGTCATCATCAGCAAAATTGCCGGTAGAAACGTCAGTGACGTCATCAGCAATAATGTCTGCAGACTCAGTGTGTAGTTGGTCGCCCCACCCGGCCCCGGAACACTGCTGAACGCAGGCAGGCCATCAATGGCCCAGGAAACCACCGGCACAAGCAAACACAGGCCTGCAAGTAGCAAGCGAAAGAAAACTGACATGGAAATGAAATGCAGACAGGAAGCCAATCAACCTTGATTATGGTTTGATTGGTGGCTTTTATGCAAAAACTGTTTTAGCCAGTCAGAAAACTGCGGAGAAGATGCGATCGATGCCGCATCACTTTCGGCAGGCTTGGGTAAGGTCTGTAGTAATGATACCTGCCCAGCCGTCACGCCCAGCAACAGCCAGTCCGAACCAAACTCGACCACTACCAGGCGTTCCTTTGGGCCAACCAGCACCCCCCCCACTACACGCAAGCCACCAGCCCCCGAGAAGGCACCAGGAGACATTTTTCGTACCAGCCAGGCACAACCGGCAATCAGCGCCAGAACACAGGCTAAACCAAACATCACTTGAGTCAAACCGCCCGCAGCAGATACGGACGGCGAACTGCGAGCAGCCACCTCAGCCAGCGCGACCGGAGAGGAGAAGCTTAAGAACACAAACAAACTGCGCTCGAACATCATTTATGCAACCGGCGAATACGCTCCTGCGGCGTAATGATATCAGTGAGGCGAATACCAAATTTCTCGTTCACCACAACCACTTCGCCCTGAGCAATCAAACATCCATTCACTAAAACATCCATTGGTTCACCAGCCAGACCATCCAGTTCTACAACAGAACCCTGGGCCAGCTGCAGCAAACTCCGGATGGCAATCTTGGTACGTCCCAGTTCAACCGTAAGGTGAACCGGGATATCCATGATCATATCGAAATTGGCAGGTAATGCCGATGTTTGATCCGTCGCATCAAATCGCTCAAAAATGTCTGCGGGCGACATGGATGGTGCGGTGGTTTGCGCTGCGCCATTAGCTGCTGCGGCATCCGCAGCCTCTTGCTCAGCCAGTGCGGCAGCCCAGTCATCCAGACCCTGTTCCTCGGTTGCCGAGCCTGGCTCCGCTTGTTGCTCTTCTTCAGACACCATCATCTCCACTGCCGCCAAACTGGTCGGCACCAGCCAAAATCTTGTTTACACGCAACGCATACTGACCATTCTTGATGCCATAACGGCATTCAAAAACGGGCACACCATCAACCTCAGCAACGATAGCCTCCGGAATTTCCAGAGAAATCACATCACCCACTTTTAAATCAAGAATCTCACCCAGAGTCACCGGGGCTTGCCCCAGATTGGCGACCAAATCAACCTCTGCTGTTTGCACCTGATGGGATAGCAGCTTGACCCATCGATTGTCAGCCTCCATTCGATCAGCCTGCATCGAGCTGTATAACAAATCACGAATGGGCTCAATCATTGAGTATGGAAAACACACGTGGAAGTCACCCCCACCGGCCCCCAACTCGATTTTAAAGGTAACGGCGACCACCACTTCAGTAGGTGTTGCTATATTGGCAAACTGCGTATTCATTTCCGATCGGACATACTCGAAATCAACCTTGTACACCGGTTCCCAGGATTTCTGGTATTCATCAAAAACAACCTGCAATAAACGCCGGATGATACGCTGCTCCGTCGGAGTGAAATCACGCCCCTCAACCCGAACGTGATAGCGACCATCGGAACCAAACAGGTTATCCACCACCAGAAACACAAAATCCGGATCAAAAATGAAGAGTGCAGTGCCACGCAATGGCTTCATGTGGATCAGGTTGAGATTGGTTGGAACCACCAGGTTGCGAATAAATTCGCTGTATTTCAGTACCCGAACCGGGCCAACCGAAATCTCGGCACTACGGCGCATAAAGTTGAACAAACCAATACGCAAATTGCGCGCAAACCGCTCATTGATAATCTCAAGCGTAGGCATCCGCCCACGGACAATACGCTCCTGCCGACCAATGTCGTAGTTGCGTACCGCCGAGGCGTCGCCCTGTTCATCGCTGGTGTCTTCCTCACCGGTTACACCACGTAAAAGGGCATCGACCTCTTCCTGCGAGAGTATATCGTCTGCCATAAGCTACCGTTTATTGAACAATCATTGACGAGATGGCAACACTTTGCACGCCCTCATCCTCTTCAACATCCATTGACTTGTTGACCGTTTCCTTGAGTTCGTCGATCAACTTTCTGGTGCCTTCGTCCGAACGCAAATCGTCCAGCTTCTTCGAACGCAACAACAGATTGATGTCATTGCGAACCTTGGGCATGAACGATTTCAGGGTCTCTTTCATCTTTTCGTCAGGCAATTCGAGGTGCAGTTCTACCTGCAACATGTTCTCACTGCCGGACAGATTCACCGTAAAGGTTTCGAGCTTTTCAAAAATCGGGGCAGCATGCCCTTCTTCCTTATCTTTCTTCTTTTTCTTCTTTTCTTTTTTCTGCGGCTCTTCTTTTGCCACCTCTTGCTCTGCATGAGCGTCTTCTCCACCGCCACGCAACAACAAGAAAGCAACAACACCACCTACAACCAAAACCAGAACCACAACAGCGGCGATGATGATTACCATCATCTTCTTTCCGCCAGCTGGTTTTTCCGCTGCCTGTTCTGCTGACATCCCTTGAGCCCTATATTCAATTAAGATCGTGTTAATTTATGTTCTGTTGACGTTTTCTTCACGGCTGTGGCCAAACAAACTTCAACAGAACCTAGTATAGTCACGGCACAGCAGATAAAAACTTTAGCCGAACACGCCAGCGTAAACCAACTCAAACAAACATACTCACACGCCAACCGGAACGATGAGAGGCCACAACGTCCGCCACTCCGGGATCTTCATCCATCAACCGAATCCGCCGCTGCGGGTTGGCACCACCATCACGCGACGGATTCTGCTGCGTCAACGATTCACCTCCGACCTGAACATCACCCATTGACAGCCCACTTTCCGCCAGCATCGCCGACAAGCGTGGCAAGGCACTTTGAATCGCCTCCCGAACACTGGCTTGTGCAGAAACAAATACCAGGCTTGCCTGATCATCGTGCACAGAGAGACGAACTTCCAGCGGCCCCAGATTGGGTGGATTCAACTGCATTTCCGCTGAGTGCTGCCCCTCACTCACCATAATCAATGTTTTATTTCCCAGCTCATCTGCCCAGGCAGCAGAATTGACCGGTGTAGAAATAACCATGACCTTGTGGCCTTCCTGCTGACGAACCTCAATCACACCCGCCTGCACCTGCAGACTACTTCCGGCCTGTGGCTGCACGGAGTCGGCCATCACGAGCGGCAGATCATCGGCACCAGGCGGCAATTCCTGCAGGATGGCTGCAAAACTTTCCTCTCGCCAACCTCCCAAGGATACGCCATCCCCCTCTGCAACAGGCTTGAACAAATCTGCGGAACCAGCGTCATGATTGACTGCACGATCCACCACTAACGCAAGCATCCGCCCCAATTTATTACTGCCCCCCCCGGCAGACAAAGAAACCGGGGAGTCGGTTGCTGCGCTACCATCAGAGGTACTGTTCGCCACATAGGCAGGCGCCAGCGGCACCATTGCCTGCATCAAATGAGCATTAAGTTCGGCAGAAAGTGGCCACAGGAAGCCTTTTTCTGGCTCATCCGCATCTTTATCCTGAAGAAAGGAATCTGCGACCGAGGCTACAACCGGCTGAGAGTCCGACACATTCAATACGCTTTCGGTCACAGCAGCGCCAGACAATTGCGACATTGCGACCTCAAGGGCATCACCAAATCCGGCTCCGCCGCTTGCAAGCGATCCGACAGAACCAGCTAATCCGGACTCAGCAACAACAGGAGTAAGAGTAATCCCCGACACGAACGCCCCCCGATTTATCCACTGCAACCTGACAAGAATCAGAAAGCAATAATCAGGCCATGCACCAACCTCAATGACTTGCCACTTACCCGATCAGACAATGGAGACCCGAGCAAATTTGCGCTTGCCCACCTGAATGACCGCCACGACGCCAAGATCAAGGCGCAACGACTTATCAGTCACCTTTTCTCCATCCAGCTTGACACCACCCTGATCAATCATGCGAATCGCCTCGGAAGTACTAGCAGTCAGGCCAGCCTGTTTCAGTACATTGGATATTTGCACCCCACCATCAACCGACTGAACCGACACCTCAGGGATTTCGTCCGGCATGGCGCCCTGTTTGAAGCGGGCCTCAAAATCTGCCAGTGCCTTATCCGCCGCCTCCTGATTGTGGAAACGCGCCACCAGCTCTTGAGCCAACAACACCTTGATATCACGAGGATTACGCCCGCTTGCCACGTCGCCCTTGAAAGCAGCCACTTCGCTCAGGGGCCGGAATGACAACAACTCATACCAGCGCCACATCAACTCATCGGAAACAGACATCACCTTGCCAAAAATTTCGTTGGCAGGCTCATTGATGCCCACATAATTCCCTAGG
>JAUPTR010000279.1 GCA_030917985.1 Pseudomonadota bacterium
GGGGCGCCGATGGTGCGCAAGTTCTTCATGAAACACCACGCCAACCTGCTGACTGCCGAGTTCTGGCGTAGCCGGCAGAAACGAATTGCTGAGGGGCACATCGAGAGTTTTTATCCCTATCCCGAAACCATTCGTTTCGTCAACCGATTCGGCGAACACAAACATCCTCAGGGTTGAATCACCGCAATCCATGTAACGGGCAGCGGCATCGCTGCCCTTTTTGCTTTATAGTGTCGGCCAATTTGTAGCGCAGGATCAGTTACATGTCTGCTATCTGGAAACCCAATGTCACCGTCGCGGCCATCATCGAAAGAGAAGGCCGTTTTCTGCTGGTTGAAGAAGAAACCTCGGCCGGTATTCGTTTTAACCAGCCTGCTGGCCATCTCGATCAGGACGAGGCTATCAGCGCCGCCTGTACCCGCGAAACGCTGGAAGAAACCGCTCACGACTTTCAGCCGACCGCACTGGTTGGCGTGTATACCCTGCCGATTGCCGGCTCGGATATGACTTATTTGCGCTTTGCATTTGCCGGCGAACTGGGCGAACACTATGCCGACAAGCCGCTCGACTCGGGCATCTTGCGTGCTGTGTGGCTGACACTTGACGAAATTCGCGCCTGTCGCGAGCGCCATCGCAGCCCGCTGGTGCTGCGTTGCATCGAAGACTATCTGGCGGGCAAGCGTTTTCCGCTGGAGTTGATCACTGAATACACCCGGCCAACAGCATGAGTGAAAAAAAACGCATTGTTGTCGGCATGTCCGGCGGGGTGGACTCGTCGGTGACAGCCTGGCTGCTGAAGCAGCAGGGGCATGAAGTCATCGGCGTCTTCATGCAGAACTGGGAAGACGACAACGACGACGAATATTGCTCGATCAAGGAAGATTCGCGCGATGCGATTGCTGTTGCCGATATTGTTGGCATCGATATCGAAATCGTCAATTTCGCCAGTGAATACAAGGATCGGGTGTTCAAATATTTCCTCGACGAATATTCTGCCGGCCGCACCCCCAATCCCGACGTGCTGTGTAATGCCGAGATCAAATTCAAGGCATTTCTGGATTACGCGATGAGTCTGGGGGCGGACTGCATTGCCACCGGACATTACGCACGCAAGCTGGAGCAGGGCTGTCAGCACTATCTGCTGAAAGCGGTGGATGCCAGCAAGGATCAGAGTTATTTCCTGTATCGCCTTAGCCAGGCGCAATTGTCGAAAGCGATGTTTCCGCTCGGCCAGCTGCACAAGACCGAGGTGCGCAAGCTGGCGGAGCAGGCGCAGTTACCCAACTTTGCCAAAAAAGACAGCACCGGCATTTGCTTCATCGGCGAACGGCCATTCCGCGAGTTTCTGAATCGTTATCTGCCGAAACAGCCAGGGCAGATGGTTACGCCGGAAGGCAAGCTGATGGGCGAGCACATGGGGTTGATGTATTACACCCTTGGGCAGCGCAAGGGGCTGGGCATCGGCGGTCAGGGCGAGCCGTGGTTTGTTGCCGACAAGGATATTGCCGGCAACCGGTTGATTGTGGTGCAAGGCCACGATCACCCGCTGTTATTGAAGCCGCAACTGAACGCGCAGCAATTGTCGTGGACGCTGGATCAGGCGCCGCAGCCCGGTCGTTATGCCGCCAAGACCCGCTACCGGCAGCAGGATGCCGCCTGTGAATTGATAACGGTCGATGCGCAGCAGTGTCAGGTGCAATTTGATCACGCGCAGTGGGCGGTCACCCCAGGCCAGTCGGTGGTGCTGTATGACGGCGATATCTGTCTGGGCGGCGGGATTATCAGCTAGCAGCCTGTCAGCCTTGCGCTATCGTCGCGAGCCGAGCGGGAAAATAAGGCCGGATTTGCCTGCTTCTGAGGCGCATAGCGGGGCTATGCAACGAGAAAGCAGGTAAAAACGGGCCGTTTCTCCCACTGGCACAGCAGATCAGTCTCAAGTCCGCCAGGCGGCTAGGCCTTGGTGTCGATTTGCGGTGGTGGACTGGGTTGCTTGTCATAGCCTTGCTGAATGCGTTTGCCGGCTTCGGTCTGGCTGCTGCCGTTGTCCTGCTGCTGCGCCAACTCGGTGCTTGCCTGCAGCTGCATGATGGCTGCCTGGGCGGCGACGGCTCTGTCCTGTGGAGACGGATCTGCTGGCGCCAGCGCGGCACTGCGGATTTGCTGTGCCTTTTTCAAGGACTCTTCGGGGGTGCGTCCAGGCGAGACATCAATCCTGACCTCTCCACCTATCGCATATTGTTTTCCATCCGAACCAAGCTGGTAGCTGAAACTGGCGCCACCCATCGCCAATCCGCCACTGGCCGCCAGGTGCGCCTGTTCATGTGCGCGCACAATGCGGTCGCGCTGCTGTAATTGTTTCAGCTGAGGGTCGTTTCCGGATGCTTGGGCGCGTGTTTTGTCTGCGGCTATTGTTCGGGCCTCGGTGCGGTCGGAATAGCTCGTTGTCGGGGCAGAAACAGGGGGCAGCATGCTCATTTTTATCAGATGCAAGCCATTGACAGATATAAATTATATTCTATTTTCTGATTTTATGCTCTAACTATGTTTTTGGTATATTAGCGCTTGCTAAATAATGGTTGCCATTCTAGACTTGAATTACCTGACAGGTGGAGTGATCGCCATGAACGCTCGTCTGATATTCACTTTTTGGCTGTGTTGCAGCAGCGCTGCAGTGCTTGCCGATACGGGTTTTCCAAGTGATGCCTGGCGCCCCTTGCCTGAGCGTAGCTTGCAAGGTGCAACCTTGCCGTTGCAGATCAATCTGTTGTCTGCAGGGCAAAGCCCGAGTGCCGATCGTTATGAATCCCACCGTGCTCTCAGTCCTGTAAGCAGGGCCTTGGCCAATGAGCAGGATGACGAAGGTGAACTGAAGCGGCGTGCCGAAAAACGTATTGAAGTGCAGTATGGGCAGGATCGCTGGCAGGTTAAATTGCGTCGGCGCGGCATCTTCATGAAAATGTTGTTCGACTGATTGACAATTGTATTCACTTGACTGCGTTGTTTACGGTCGCAGTTTGCAGTAATGTCGTGCCTCTGTCTGTTTCAGAATATACCAACCAATGACCCTTTCCCGTATTGTTGTTGCCAGCAATAACCCTGGCAAACTCAACGAGTTCCAGCAACTGCTCAGTCCGCTTGGATTGACGTTTATCCCTCAAGGGCAGCTCAATGTTCCCGAGGCGGAAGAGCCACACTGCACCTTTGTTGAAAATGCACTGGCCAAGGCACGCCATGCCAGCCGTATTACCGGTCTGCCCGCGCTGGCAGACGATTCGGGTTTGTGTGTTGAGGCATTGATGGGGGCTCCGGGCGTGTTGTCCGCACGCTTTGCCGGTGAGCCGAAAAATGATGCTCGCAACAATCAGAAATTGTTGGACGAACTGGCTGGCAAGCAAGATCGCCGAGCACATTTTTATTGTGTGCTGGTGCTGGTGCGCCATGCCGACGATCCACAACCCTTGATTGCCGAGGGCGAGTGGCATGGCGAGATTGTTGCCGAAGCAGCCGGTGAGGCTGGTTTTGGCTACGACCCCTTGTTCTGGGTGCCGCAACAGGCGTGTACCTCGGCACAACTTGATGCCACGTTGAAAAACCGGCTCAGCCACCGTGGTCAGGCAATGATGGTGTTGCAGCGGCGTTTGCAGCAGTGCGGCGTGTTGTAGGCCTTTGTCTGCCGGATAGTTCCCAAACTTCTGAAACAGAAAAATGGCCCGGCTTGCATACACAAGCCGGGCCATTTTTTTGCTGTTTGCCAGGACTTACAGGCAGGCGAGTTCGTTGCTCAGTTGTTGCTGATAGGATTCACGCTGGCGAATCTGCTTTACGCTATCGCCTTTTACCAGCAGTTCGGCTGCGCGATTACGGGTATTGTAGTTGGAGCTCATCGCCATGCCATAAGCGCCAGCCGACATCACAGCCAAAACGTCGCCAGTATCGATGGTCAGTTCGCGGCCCTTGCCGAGAAAGTCTCCGGATTCACATACCGGGCCGACTACATCGTAAACGCGGCTGGTGGCATTGGTCTGCAACACGGGCTGGATCAGGTGATAAGCCTCATACAGCGACGGGCGCATCAGGTCGTTCATGGCGCCATCAATCACGGCAAAATGTTTCTGCTCGTTGGATTTCAGGTATTCAATTTTGGTCAGCAACATGCCGGCGTTACCCACCATGAAACGGCCCGGTTCCAGAATGATCTTGAAGTGGCGGCCAGCCAGTTTGCCCAGCAGTGCCTGGGCATAATCGGCAATCACGATCGGGGTTTCGTCATCATAACGAATGCCCACGCCCCCCCCCAGATCCACATGGTGCAGCTTGATGCCTGCGGCTTCCAATTGGTCGATCAGGGTCAGCAGTTTTTCGACGGCGGCAACAAAAGGTGAAATCTCGGTCAGTTGCGAGCCGATGTGGCAATCAATGCCGGTGACCTGAATATTGGCCATAGCCGCTGCGGCTTTATAGGTGTCAAGTGCATCACCATAGGCGATACCGAATTTGTTGTCTTTCAGACCGGTGGAAATATACGGGTGAGTCTTGGCGTCGACGTCCGGATTGACGCGCAGGCTGATCGGCGCGCGTTTGCCCATATCGCCGGCAATGGCGTTGATGCGGTGTAGTTCGGCAATTGATTCGACGTTGAAGCAAAGAATGCCTGCATCCAGTGCCATGCGGATTTCTTCTTCGCTTTTGCCAACGCCGGAAAACACCACCATGGCCGGATCGGCGCCAATGGCCAGTACCCGTTGCAGCTCGCCACCGGAAACGATGTCGAAGCCCGCACCCAGACTGGCAAACAGCTTGAGAATCGACAGGTTGGAGTTGGCTTTCATGGCGTAGCAGACCAGATGATCATGCCCGGCAAAAGCCTGGCTGTATTGCTGGAATGCGTGTTCAAGTGCGCTTTGCGAGTAAACATAGCAGGGCGTGCCAAACTGTGCGGCGATCTGGCTGGCGGGCACGTTTTCAACATGCAGTTGCTGGTTGCGGTATTCGAAGAAATTCACTTGGGCTGGCTCGCTTGGGTTTTTCCCTGATCCGGCTTGGGCAGGTGTAGCGGTCCCTTGGCGCCGCAGGCGGCGAGCAGCAGGGAGGCCAGAACAAGCAGACAAAGCCGGCGCATCAGGGGGTCTCTTTGTGGCAAAATTAGGTTCTGTTGACGTAAGTTTCGCGACTTCGCTGGCAGGTAAAAACGCCATCCACAAGGCACGCGACGATGATAATAATGGATTATTTTCAAGGAGCGTAACGCAGTGGATGGCGTTTTTACCTGCCAG
>JAUPTR010000280.1 GCA_030917985.1 Pseudomonadota bacterium
AGGGAGATGTCGGCCAAGCGCTGCTTGCGGGCAACGACGAAGCTGCCATGGCTTTTGCGCGCTGGTGGAGTGCGCATTTTCCTGATTCCTACTATCTGGAACTGCAGCGGATAGCGTTGCCCGGTGTCGAAGATTGTGTGCAGGACAGTCTCTGGTTGGCAGCAGAGCTTGATTTGCCAGTGGTGGCAACGCATCCGATCCAGTTTATGGATCCCGATGATTTCAAGGCGCATGAAGCGCGTGTCTGTATCTCCGAAGGTTATGTGCTTGCCGACAAACGACGCCCACGTCATTTTACGGAGGAGCAGTATTTTCTATCTCGCGAGGCAATGCGGGAAAAGTTTGCCGATGTGCCGCAAGCCTTGCAGAACACGGTCGAAATCGCCAAACGCTGCAATCTATCCGTCCAGCTGGGCACGAACTTCCTGCCGCTGTTCCCGACGCCGGATGGCATGTCTCTGGACGATTTTCTGGTGTTGCGCGCCAAACAAGGCCTGGATGAGCGGCTTGTCAAGCTGTACCCGGACGAGGGCTTGCGCGAGCAGAAGCGGCCGGAGTTCGAAGCACGACTCAAGTTCGAGACCGATACCATCATCCAGATGGGTTTCCCCGGCTACTTCCTGATTGTTGCCGACTTCATTAACTGGGCCAAACACAACGGCTGCCCGGTCGGGCCTGGCCGTGGCTCGGGTGCCGGTTCGCTGGTGGCGTATTCGCTCGGCATCACCGATATCAATCCGCTGGATTACGCGCTGCTGTTCGAACGTTTCCTGAACCCGGAACGTGTTTCGATGCCTGACTTCGATATCGATTTCTGCCAGGACAATCGTTGGCGCGTGATTGAATACGTGCGCAATCATTATGGCGTGGATGCGGTATCACAGATCGTCACGTTCGGCACCATGGCGGCCAAGGCTGTTGTGCGCGATGTGGGGCGTGTGCTGGATCTGCCTTATGGATTTGTCGACAGTATTTCCAAGCTGATTCCAGCGGCGCCGGGCAAGCAGTATTCGCTCGACGATGCAGTCGAAATGGAGCCGCAGTTGAAGGAGCGGCTGGAAAATGAAGAGGAAATCAAAGAGCTTTGGGTCCTGGCGAAAAAACTGGAAGGCATGACGCGTAACGTCGGCATGCACGCCGGCGGTGTGCTGATCGCACCGGGCAAAATCACCGATTTCTGCCCCCTTTACCAGGCGCAGGGCGAAGATGCCAATCCGGTCAGTCAGTTCGACAAGGACGACGTCGAGCAGATTGGCTTGGTGAAGTTCGACTTCCTCGGCCTGCGTAATCTGACGATCATTGATCTGGCGGTACGTTACATCAAGGATCTCGATCCGGGTTTCAGCACTGACCTGAATACCATGCCGTTCACAGATCCGGCGGCGTATCAGGTTCTGAAGGATGCCAATACCACCGCGGTATTCCAGCTGGAATCGGAAGGTATGAAGCGGCTGCTGGAAAAGCTCAAGCCCGACCGCTTCGAAGACATCATCGCGGTACTTGCGCTGTATCGCCCCGGCCCTCTTGGTTCGGGCATGGTGGACGATTTCATCCTGCGTAAGGCAGGCAAGCAGGCGATCGACTATTTTCACCCGGATCTGACCAAATGTCTTGAGCCAACCTACGGCGTGATCGTGTATCAGGAACAGGTGATGCAGATTTCGCAGATCATAGGTGGCTACACGCTGGGTGGCGCCGACATGCTGCGCCGGGCGATGGGCAAGAAAAAGCCCGAGGAAATGGCCAAACACCGCGCCACGATTGCCGACGGCGCCAAGCAGAAAGGTTACGACCCGGCGCTGGCCGAACAGTTGTTCGACCTGATGACCAAGTTCGCCGAATACGGTTTCAACAAATCGCACACGGCTGCCTATGCCGTAGTGTCGTATCAGACCGCGTGGCTGAAGGCGCACCATTGTGCTGCATTCATGGCGGCAACCATGTCGTCTGAACTGGACAACACTGACCAGCTGCGCGTGTTCTACGAAGACGTGCTGGCCAACAGGCTGAAAATGCTGCCGCCAGACGTGAACCAGGGCTTCTACCGCTTCGTGCCGGTATCGCGCAAGGAAATCCGCTACGCACTGGGTGCGATCAAGGGCACCGGTGAAGCAGCGGTAGAGCATATCGTGGCCGAACGCGCCAAAAACGGCCCGTTCAAGGATCTGTTCGACTTTTGTAAACGCACCGACAAGCGGCTGGTGAACAAGCGCGTGATTGAAGCGCTGATCCGTGGCGGTGCTTTTGACAGCATCGACGACCATCGCGCCAAACTCTTGGCCAACGTTCAGTTAGCGCTGGATCAGGCCGAGCAGATTGCCAGCAATGCCAATCAGGGCGGCTTGTTTGATATGTTCGACGACATTGCCCCGGCAATCGAAATGGTTGATTGCCGACGCTGGGATACGATTCAGCGGCTGGCAGAAGAAAAACTGGCGATTGGTTATTACCTGTCCGGGCACCCGTTCGAGGGTTATGCGCCGGAGGTGCGTGGATTCGTCAAGCAGCAACTGAATCGTCTCGGTACATCGAAGGAACTGCAGTTGTTGAGTGGCGTGGTGCTGGAGGTGCGTGTCAAGCAGACGCAGCGTGGCCGCATGGCTTTTGTCAAACTTGACGACGCCAGCGGTCAGGTCGAGGTGTCGGTATTCTCGGAATTGTTCGATGCCTGCCGCAACAAGATCAAGGAAGATTCGCTGCTGGTGATCGAGGCCAAGGTCAGTTATGACGACTACAGTGGTGGCAATCGCATCGTTGCCGACAAGGTATTTGATCTGGCTGAAGCGCGTAGCCGTTTTGCCAAAAAACTGGCACTGAA
>JAUPTR010000281.1 GCA_030917985.1 Pseudomonadota bacterium
AGGCCACCAAGCATGCGCGCAATTTCTTCCACGCGCTGTGGCATATCCAGTTGTTCAATGCGCGAACGGGTTTGCCCGCCCTGCTCCTGTTTGGCAACTCGCCAATGCTGATTACCACGCGATGCGACCTGCGGCAGGTGAGTCACGCACAGCACCTGATAATACTCGCCCAAGCGCCGCAACATTTTGCCCACCACCTCGGCTACGCCTCCGCCAATACCAACATCCACTTCGTCAAACACCAGCACCGGCACCGAAGCCACTTGCGATACCGTAACCTGAAGCGCGAGGCTGATGCGCGACAATTCGCCACCGGATGCAACTTTGTGCAAGGGTCGTGGCTCCATGCCCTGATTGGCCGAAACCAGAAACTCAACCTGCTCCAACCCGTTATGCGAGGGATCCGCCGTATTGAGCTGCACGACAAAGCGGCCACTGCTCATTGCCAACGCATGCATTTCCTGGCTGATTTTCTGCGACAGCTCTTGCGCTGCCCGCTGCCGCGCAGCGGACAACTGGCGGGCAAGCAACAGATAGTGATTTTCTGCCGACTGCTCCTGCGCCAGCAGATCGCCACTATTGCCCCCGGCACCCAATTGCAACAGGCGCTGTTGTTTCTGTTGTAACAGTTCTGCCAAACTTTCCGGCATCACACGATACTTGCGGGCGGCGCTGTAGGCGGCCTGTAACTTATGATCAATCTCCTGCAGGCGAGATGGGTCGAGATCCACACGCTGGCCGTAACGGCGCAAACCCTGAGCTGCTTCACGCAGCAGGATATCGGCACTGGCAAGCATGTCGACATATTCCCGCAGCGCGCCATCGTAGCCGGCTAGCTCTGCCAGCTTGTGTTGTGCTGCGCCCAGCATCGACAAGCAATTGCTGTCGTCTTCTGCCAGCAAGGCGAGTAACTGCTGCGAGCCTTCGATCAGGCTGGCCGCGTGAGATAAGCGTGCGTGTTCTGCCTGCCACTCGGACCAGCTATCCGGGGTACACTCCAGCGCCTGCAGTTCGTTGATCTGCCACTGCAATTGCTCACGCTCGGCGGCATACGCGGCCGCATTGGCCTCGTAATCTCGCCGAGCTTTGAGCAAGGCCATCCAGGCAGAATATGCCTGACGCACTTGCCGGGCCACCTCACTTTGGCCGGCATACGCATCCAGTAATTGACGCTGTGCGTCCAGCCGCAATAGTGATTGATGTGCGTGCTGACCATGGATATCAATCAGAAATTCACCGACCTCCTTCAACTGTTGCGCAGTTGCCGAACGCCCGTTGATGAAGGCGCGGGTACGACCATTAACGTCAACGGTGCGGCGCAGCAGCAACACCTCCTCGTCATCCAGCTCCTGTTGCTGCAACCAGTCGTTTACCGCGGGCAGGTTCAACAAATCGAACTCAGCTTCGATTTCAGCCTTCTCTGCCCCACTCCGCACCATGCCCGGCTCGGCCTTTTCACCCAACACCAGCGACAGAGCATCAATCAGAATAGACTTGCCGGCACCGGTCTCCCCGGTGAGCACAGTAAAACCGTGCTGGAACAACAACTCCAGTCGATCAACAATGATAAAATCACGTATACGCAAACCGAGCAGCATTACCCACCTCAAAGCAGCTTTTCGCCCCAGTGCAACTTGTGGCGCAGCATGTCGTAATAGTTGTAGCCGAGCGGATGCAAAATCCGCAGAGAGTTGCAGTAGCGACGAATCTGCACCCGATCCATCTCGTGCAGCTCCAGATTGGAATGACCGTCAAAATGCACCCGCGCCTCATTGCCACGCGTCAGCAAGAACTCGACCAGCACATTATCGTTGACCGCAATCGGGCGATTGCTCATCGATTGCGGGCAGATTGGCACCAGCGAAATAGCCGGCACCGTCGGGTGCAGAATCGGCCCGCCGGAAGCCAGCGAATAAGCGGTCGAACCGGTGGGCGTGGCGATGATCAGACCATCGGAACGCTGACTGTAAACAAACTGATCATCGATAAACACTTCAAATTCAATCATCGAACCCATCGGCCCGCGACTGAACACCACGTCGTTCAGCGCCAGAGCCTGATGCAGTGTCTGCTCTTGGCGAATCACCGAGGCCTCCAGCAGAATGCGCTCTTCCGGAACAAAATCACCTTCCAGAATTGCGCCCACTGATTGAGTCATTTCGTGCAACGGAATGTCGGTCATGAAGCCCAGACGCCCCTGATTGATGCCGACCATCGGAATGCGGTAAGGCGCAATCGAGCGCGCCACCGCCAGCATCGTGCCGTCACCACCCAGTACAATCACCAGGTCGGCCAGCTTGCCGATCTTGTCACGCGCTACCCGCAGATAGCTTTCTGCGACCTCCTCGGGCCCGCTCTCCAGATCCAGTAGCACATCCAGCTCATGCGCACGCAGAAAGCAAGCCAACTCCATCAATGGCTTGAGGATTTCCGGCTTGCCATGACGAGCGACCAGCGCAACACGCTTGAACAGCGCATTCATCGGTTTCATCTGCGGATCTCAGTTCTGCCGGGCCAACGCGGCGCAATCAAAGGTTTTGCCGCTGACACCCCGGCTATCTGGTCCAAGCAGATACAGGAAGGTCGGTAACAATGAATCAATAGCAGGCAAGGAGGTTTTTTCCTCTCCCGGGTGGGTTTTGGTGCGCTGCGGGCTCTGCACCGGGCCGGGGATCAAGGTATTGATGCGCAGATTCTGCTCGTTATCCCACTCTCTGGCAGCGATATCCGCCCAGAAAGCCCCTGCATGCTTGGACACCGAAAAACCACCCCAATAAGCTGTAGCGGCATGTCCGTGCGTTTCAGAAACATAAACAATCGAGGCATCGGGGCTGCTACGTAACAGAGGCAACGTCAGACGCGTCAGTGCGGCGGGCGCAGCGGCATTTACGCGCAATGCGGTCATCCAGTAGTCCAGAGACTCCTGCTCCAGCGGAAACAGACCTAGAAACGCCGACGCAGCGTGCACGATTCCGTCCAGGCGTCCCAACTGTTCCGCGATTGCCTGAACTACACGCTCGAAGTCCGCATCAGTGGATTTTTCGAGATCCAGCGGAACCGCAGCGGGCTTAGGATAACCGGCCAACTCGATTTCATCGTAAACCGATTCCAGCTTTTTCACGCTGCGGCCGAGCAACACTACTGTTGCGCCATGCTTGGCGCAGGCTATTGCCAGGGCACGGCCAATCCCCTGCCCGGCTCCGGTAACCAGAATGACTCGTCCGGCGAGCAAATCCTCCGCAGCTTGATAATTAACAGGCAACATGACCTCTCCATTCACAATTCATCAGGCAGCATTTTAGCCTATGTATGGCCATACACGGCGCCAGGTTCATGTAAACCAACGGCTTTTCCACGCCAACAATAATTTGCGCACCGGCGTCAGACTCAGATGCTGACTAGTCAGACTCTCCAAACCACTGCGTTCCAGTTCTTTCATGGTCGCATTTGCCATCGCCGCCAGCGCTACCAGGTAACGCAACGCCGCTGGAACCTGCCCCGGAAACTGCTGCCGCGCGGCGAGTAAAGTTGATTTGCTGCGCGTCAGCATGTCTTTCGCCAGAGCCACAAAGTGTTCGTCGGGTTCGGCACTCGCCAATCGTTCAACGGGTAAACCGTGTCGCTCCAACATTGAGGTTGGCGCGAGAATCATGCCTCGCTGCGCTTCGGCAACAAGGTTTTGCATTGCGTCCAGCAATTGCAGGCCCACACCGATCTGTTCGGCATATGCCAGCCCAGATACGTCTCCTGGAGCAGCAATACGTGCTGTCAGTTGCCATGGCAACCCACCGGTCAGGCGACAAAATGCCAGCAATGCGGCTTCATCGTGCAAGCGCCCGGTATGCAGCAACATCTCAATGCCATCACACATCGACGTTAACTCAGCCAGGGACAACAAGGATCCCCCCAGAAGTGGCTGCAAGCCATTGCTGACCGGGTGTTGCGCCACACCACGCGCAGCACGGGCCAGCTCTTCCCGCCACCAGTTAAGTTTGGTCAATGCCAGCTGGCCATCGCTCACGCGGGCCGGAATATCCAGCAACTCCTGCCGCAAAGCCAGCACCGCCAACACCCGTGCGCGGGTTTTTGGCGCTTGCCACAACAAGGCGTAATAATTACTACTGCCAAACGGGGCGACTTTTTCTGAGCAATAAAGCAGGGAATCCACGCTGACTATGCCGCTTTTCATATTTAAAGGGGCGAATTATACCCGTAGTACCAGCTCGACATCGATTGCAAAAAAGAACACAAAACCATTTACAAATTGCATCAGTGCAAATAGAATGCGCAGCTCTTCGGGGGTATAGCTCAGCTGGGAGAGCGCTTGCATGGCATGCAAGAGGTCAGCGGTTCGATCCCGCTTACCTCCACCAAGAA
>JAUPTR010000282.1 GCA_030917985.1 Pseudomonadota bacterium
ATCTGACTGCGGTTGCCGATGAGCAGATCTTTGGTCGCAGTGTCGTTTCGTTCCTGGGGCTTGTGAGTCAACTACGGCAACAGGGGATTCAATTCAATGCGGTGATCAAGGATCGCGCTGCCAACCGTGATCTTGGTCTGGGACGTATCAATCAGCTGTTGAGCAGCAGCGGTGCGATGCAGGATGTCGTTTATGCGGTTGAAGATGCCGAGGCTTGGGTTGTTGGTGCTGATGCAGTGATTGGCGTGGATTCGAACATCCTGGTTGAGGCGATGATGGTGGGTACGCCGGCCATCAATCTGTTGACGGATGTCGGCATGCGCCTGGGGCCGAGCTTTGATGCCGAATCCGGTGTGATTGAAGTAGATGCCGCAGAGCTGGAATCAGTGTTGCCACGTTTGCTGCTGGACCCACGTTACCGCCAGCAGATCAGTGATACATTGCTGGCGCAGGTACCGCGCTACAACATCGGTGTGGATGGCCAATCCGCTTCTCGGGTTGCACAACTGATGCTGGAGATGGTCGGTAGCCGTCAAAACCAGAAGCAATACCTGTGGCAGCAGTGTCTGGATGTTTCGGATATGGATGCCTGCGGTTACCACGAAGCAGCCAAGACGCATCTGGTGGATATGTTCCACAACGAGCCGAAAGTGGTGATCGATATCGGCTGTGCCGCCGGTGCTACCGGCGCCTTGATCAAGCAACGTTATCCGCAATCCAAAGTGTGGGGTTTCGAGCTGAACAAGGCTGCGGCGAAGATTGCATCAGGACGGCTGGACAAGGTTCTGGTCGGCAAGTTCGAGGATTTCGACCTGGAGTTGGAAGGCTTGCCGCGTGGCAGCGTGGATGGTGTGATTCTCGCCGATGTACTGGAGCACATGTACAACCCGTGGCAGGTGATGGTCAAGCTTCGGCCGTATCTGTCGGCGAAGGCGCAGGTGATCGTCAGCATCCCCAATGTGCGCAATCTGGCGCTGATGGATGATCTGGCCAAGGGTAATTGGCGTTATGACTCCTGGGGCTTGCTGGATATCACCCATATCCGCTTCTTTACCTACGTCGAATTGCTGAAGTTTTTCAGCGAGACCGGCTATCGCGTCAACAAAACCATCTATGGTATTGATGACCGTCTGCGCAGCCTGTTTGAGCAATACAAGGACTTATGCCCGACCAATATCGATACCGAAAAAATGGTATTGAAAAATGTCAGCTCCACCGAATTACATGAGTTGTGCAGCCTGCAATTTTATCTGGAAGTGGTGCCAGAGCAGCAGAGCCAGGCTGTCGGGCATCAGCCACCGGTGCTGCAGGGTTTTGACAAGTACGTTGCGGAACATCAGCTGTCGGAGCAAGAGGCGCAGCAGTTTGAATTGCGCATGGCGCAATGGCAGCAGCACCCGCGTTTCCATTTTGTTGTAGTGGCGCTGGATGCCCCGATGGAGCTGGTGATCAAGACCATCAAGGCGTTCACCAGCCAGTATTACCACAACGTCAGCATGACGCTACTTTCCGATTTTGTTGCTCCTGCCGATTTTAATGGCGGTGACCGGATTCGCTGGCAGCAGCGCCAAGGCACCCTGTTTGATGAAATCAATATCGCCTGGCGTGCCGTTGATGCCGATTGGACTGGCATTGTTGCTGCCGGTGACGGTGTGGTACCGCACGCCTTGCTGATGGTGGGCGAGGCGGTTCACTGCCATCCAGATTGGCAGGTGATTTACGGTGACGAAGCTGCGATTGATCCGAACGGTCGCGTCAGTGATCCGCTGTTCAAGCCGGATTTCAGTCTCGAATATCTGCGTGCTTTGCCTTACCCAGGCAGTTTCGTGCTTTTCCGCAAAGACTTGCTGACGCAGTTGAACGGTTTCGACGCCGGTTATGCCGGCAACGAAATCTACGATGCGATGTTGCGTGCTTATGAGGTAATTGGCACCGCTGCAATTGGCCATGTTCCGGAAGTCCTGTTCCAGCGTTCGATGCTGAAGCGTTACGATGCCTTGCCAACGGCCCAGCTGGTCGAATCGGGGCAGCGTGCGGTGAGTGCGCATTTGCAGCGTCTGGGGGTAAGCGCCACGGTACAACCTGGCTTGATGCCGGGCAGCTATCGCGTGCGTTACGCCACGCCGGATCAACCCTTGGTGTCGATCATTATTCCGACCAAGGACAAGGCACCGATGCTGCAGCGTTGCCTCGAGACGCTCACCAGCCGCACTGATTATCGCAACTACGAAATACTGGTTGTAGACAATGGCAGCACGGCAAGCGATGCCGTGGTGCTACTGGATCAGCTGATCGGCCTGGAATCTCCGTCGTTGCGAGTCTACCGGTATCCGGGCGATTTCCACTTCGGCCGCATCAATAATCTGGTGGCGCAGGAAGCGCAGGGCGAGTTGCTGCTGTTCCTCAACAACGATACCGCGCCACTGAATGCCGACTGGCTGGATGAACTGGTTGGCCTGATTTCACAGTCTGACGTGGGTGTGGTAGGGGCACGGCTGTTGTTCCCTGATGGCAAGGTGCAGCAGGCGGGTTTGACTCTGGGGCTGCTCGGTGCGGCAGAAACGCCGTTCCTGGGTTATTCCAGCGAAGCCTCGGGTTATCTTGGGCGTGCGCTCGTGGCGCAGGATGTCTCGGCGGTATCGGGTTCGTGCATGTTGATTCGCAAGCCATTGCTGAATTCGCTGCAAGGTTTCGACGAAAACTACACAGTTGCGTACGGCGACGTTGATCTGTGTCTGCGGGCGCGTGAGGCGGGTTTTCGTGTGGTCTGGACACCGCATGCATCCTTGTTGCACGACGCAGGCGCGAGTTTGCGTGATCCAGTCGTCGCTGGTTCTGCACCGCAGCAAATCGCCTCTGACCAATTGACTCTGTTACGCCAGCATTTGCCGGCACTGGCGCGCGATCCGTTCTATAGCCCGAATCTGGCATTGACTGAAACCGGCTGTCAGGTCGAAACCCGCAAGCCTCTGACCTGGAACCCGCTGAGCTGGAAGCCGCTGCCACGTATTCTGGCGCATCCGGGTGACAATATGGGGTGTGGTCACTATCGTGTGATTGAGCCGCTGAGTGCCGCATCGCGTGCAGGTAAAGTGGAGGCCGCATTCAGCTTCGGCTATTTCTCTCCGGTAGAAATGGAGCGCTTCGAGATCGATACCTGGTATCTCCAGCGCCAATTCATGCCGAATCAGCGCGACATGCTCAAGTATTACAAGGAAATGCATAGCTGCCGGGTGGTGTTCGAGCTGGATGATTTGATCACCAATCTGCCGGAAAAAAATGCCCATCGTGGCAACATTCCGGCGGAAGTTGGCGGGTGGCTGAAAGATGCATTGGATCTGTGTGATCGTTTTGTGGTGACCACCGATTATCTGGCCGATCAATACCGCCATCTGATTAAAGACGTGAAGGTAGTGCCGAATACCATTTACGGCGCTAAATGGATGGATCTGCAACCTTTACGTCGCACCGCCGCCAAGCCGCGTGTGGGTTGGGGGGGCGGTATCAGTCATACCGGCGATCTGGAATTGATCATTGCCGTCGTCAAGGAGTTGGCCAACGAGGTGGACTGGGTCTTCTTCGGCATGTGCCCGGATGTGTTGCGCCCGTATATCCGTGAATTCCATCCCGGCGTAGCGACAGAGCATTATCCCGCGAAATTGGCGAGTCTGAATCTTGACCTCGCCATTGCGCCGCTGGAAGAACATCCATTTAACATGGCTAAGAGTAGTTTGCGCTTGCTTGAGTACGGTGTGCTGGGGTATCCGGTTATCTGTACCGACATCCTGCCGTATCAGGGAGCGTTCCCGGTTACCCGAGTTGTCAACCAGACTGAGCAATGGGTCAAGGCGATTCGCGAGCATATCCATGATCTGGATGCGACTGCCAAGGCCGGCGATGCTCTGCGTCAGCACGTACTGCAGCACCATCTGCTGGAAAACAATCTGGAGCCCTGGATGCAGGCCTGGTTTGGCAACTGATTCAGAGACAAGAAAAAAAACTGTCGAAGGTTCTAAAGTTTCAAAAAGACCCGTCGATAAATTGCACAGGTGTCGGCATTTCGGTGCGCAGACCTGATACATAACTTGATGTTGGAGACAAATCATGGCTCAAGTGATTCAAACAAATATCCCTTCGCTGAATGCGCAGCGCAAT
>JAUPTR010000283.1 GCA_030917985.1 Pseudomonadota bacterium
AGCAGCAGGTTAAAGCCAATCCACAGGGCGGCGACATACATCCACCAGTTTTGGCCCATTTGCGCCATCAGCCACAATACGGCCCACAGCAGCGGGATGCCAAGCAGCGCACCGAGTAATGCCTGTTTCAGCATGTCGCCAATAAAGGTGGCGAGCGTGGTCTGGTTGAAGCCGAATCGCACTTCCAGCACAAAAGTGCGATATAGCGACATTGGCAGGCCGATGATCGATGTGAGCACGCTCAGCGCCATCACCAGCGCCACGCCTTGCCACAAGGGATCGCTGATCTGGCTGCGACAGAGGTTATCGAGCCACTGCAAGCCACCGCCCAATGTGAAAAAAAACAGCAAAACCGTGTCAATGGCGGTATCCAGCAAGCCAAGCCGGCCACGGGCAATGGTATAGTCTGCCGCCTTGTGATGCGCCTCCAGGCTGATGCTGGCGGTAAAGCTTGCTGGAACCTGGGCACGATTGGCGGCAACATGGCGGATCTGGCGCACTGCCAGCCATACGCGCAGGCTGGTAGTCAGCACGACACAGGCTACAAATAACTGGGTAAACAGAGAAGTTTGCATAGGCGAAGACAGGGCGCATTGCTCATGACGATGTAATGCGAACTGTGAGAAAATTAACGGCCTGATTTAAATCGGGCCTTATGGACAAGGATTTCGATTATGGCACAAGATCAAAACCGCCTCATCTGGATCGATATGGAAATGACCGGCCTGGTGCCGGAGTCGGATCACGTGCTGGAGGTGGCCGTGGTGATTACCGACAGCGAGCTGAACACCGTGGCTGAAGGCCCGGTGCTGGTGGTGCACCAGGACAATGCGATTCTGGATGCGATGGACGACTGGAACAAGAGCACCCATGGCCGTTCCGGCCTGATCGACCGGGTCAAGGCATCGGTGTTGAGCGATGCGCAGGTGGAAGCACAGATGATCAGCTTTCTGCAGGAATATGTTCCATCCGGCGTGAGCCCGATGTGTGGCAATTCCATCTGCCAGGATCGCCGTTTCCTGGCGCGCTGGATGCCACGCCTGGAATCCTATTTTCATTATCGCAATCTCGATGTCAGCACCCTCAAGGAGCTGGTGAAACGCTGGAAGCCGGAGATTGCCAAGGGCCTGAAGAAACACGGCAAGCACGAAGCGCTGGCCGATATTTATGAATCGATTGAAGAGCTGAAATATTACCGCGAGCACTTCATCAAGCTATAACTGCCCGGTGCCTGATCGGCGCGGCATTCCCGCTGACGCGGGAGGCTCGAGTTCCAGGTTTGCTCACTCACCAGGAACTTCGGCACTGTCTGCGCGCCATCGTGGATTTGCAGCAGGCAATATAGCTGTCGTTTAAAGCTGAAAAAGAGTAATGAAAGATATTTTCAAATCACCGCAGGCTGGCTCCTGGCTGGCGTTGTGGCGCCATCAGCAAAAGATGGCCGACGTGCATATGCGCGATCTGTTTGCCATCGACCCGCAGCGTTTTGAACGTTATTCGCTACGCTGCGGCGAGCTGTTTCTTGATTATTCGAAACACCGGGTGACTGATGAAACCATGCGCCTGCTGGTCGATCTGGCGCAAAGCGTCGATCTGGCCGGCTGGATGCAGCGCATGCGCAGCGGTGACAAGATCAATCTCAGCGAAAATCGCGCGGTGCTGCACACCGCCTTGCGCAATCGCTCGAATACCCCGGTGCTGGTGGACGGTGTTGATGTCATGCCGGAAGTGAATGTGGTGCTGGCGCAAATGCGTGGTTTTGTTGAGCGCGTGCGCAGCGGCGAGTGGCGTGGCTACACCGGTGAAACCATTACCGATGTGGTGAATATCGGTATTGGCGGCTCCGATCTCGGGCCGATGCTGGTGGCGCGTGCCTTGCGGCCGTATGCGGGCAAGATCACGCCGCATTTTGTCTCCAACGTGGATGGCGCACATCTGTTCGGTAATCTCGAACGGCTGGACCCGAAACGCACGCTGTTTATCGTCACCTCCAAGTCGTTCACCACGCCGGAAACCCTGCTCAATGCCAATAGCGCCAAGGATTGGCTGCTCTCGCATCTGCAGGACCCGGCTGCGGTGGCGAAACATTTTGTTGCGGTTTCGACCAACACCCAGGCGGTGAGCGCGTTTGGTATCGATACTGCCAATATGTTCGGCTTCTGGGACTGGGTGGGCGGGCGTTATTCGCTGTGGTCGGCAGTAGGCCTGGCCATCGCAGTGGCGGTGGGCATGGACCATTTCGAGGCCTTGCTGCAAGGCGCGCACGAAATGGATTGCCATTTCTTCGAGCAGCCGTTCGAACAGAATATTCCGGTAATCCTGGCCTTGCTTGGCGTGTGGTACAACACCTGCTTCGGTGCCCATTCGCATGCGGTGATTCCTTACGATCAAAGCCTGGCGCGCCTGCCGGCGCATCTGCAGCAGCTGGACATGGAGTCCAACGGCAAGCGTGTGACGCGCGATGGCCATACGCTGGATTTCGATACGGGCCCGGTGATCTGGGGCGAAACCGGTGTCAACTGTCAGCACGCGTTCTTCCAGTTGCTGCATCAGGGTACGCGCTTGATTCCGGTGGACTTCATCGCGCCGCTGCGCAGCCATTTCCCGGTTGGGCAGCACCACGAAACCCTGATCGCCAATATGTTTGCCCAGGCCGAGGCGCTGATGCGTGGTAAATCGCGCGCCGAAGCCAAAGCCGAGCTGGAGGCGCAGGGCCTGAGCGGCCCGGCCTTGTATTCGCTGCTGCCACACAAGCTGTTTCCCGGCAATCAACCGTCCAACACCATTCTGCTGGAGCAGCTGACACCGAAAACACTGGGCGCCCTGATTGCCATGTATGAACACAAGGTGTTTGTACAAGGCATCATCTGGGGGCTGAATTCATTCGATCAGTGGGGCGTGGAATATGGCAAGCAGCTGGCAAAAGCCATTCAGCCCTTGCTGGCGGGCGAGCAACCGGCAGCCGGGCATGATTGTTCGACCGCTGGCCTGATCGACCTCTATCGTCAGGCCAGCCGTGGCTGATCTTTATCTGTTGGCACAGCAACTGGGGCAAGCCCTGCTGGCGCGTGGCTGGGTGCTGGCTACGGCGGAATCCTGCACCGGTGGTGGTATCGGTGCGGCAATTACTGCGGTTCCCGGTAGTTCGGCCTGGTTTGATGGCGGCGTGATCAGCTACAGCAATCGCGCCAAACAGGCTTTGCTCGGCGTGAGCGCCGAGTCGCTGCTTCAATTTGGTGCTGTCAGTGAGCCGGTGGCGAAACAGATGGCTCTTGGTGCGCTGCAGTGTTGTGCCGCCGATCTGGCCGTGGCGGTGAGCGGCATTGCCGGCCCGGATGGCGGCTCTGCCGAAAAGCCGGTGGGCACGGTCTGGATTGCCTGGGCAAAAGCCGATGGCGAAGTCACTGCCAGCCGCTTTGTGTTTGCCGGAGATCGTCAGTCGGTGCGGCAACAGACGGTTGCTGCTGCCTTGCAAGGCTTGCTGGCGCTTGCCGGTAACGCGTTCTGCTGAATTGCGCCTATACTGAAACCCTTGTTTGTTGCCGCCGTAACATCTGTTGCGGTTTATGTGTCCGATGAAGAAGTCCAAAGCCATTCACTATCAGCTCGACCCGGTTAACGCCAACGCCCATCTGTTGCATGTCAGCTGCCGGATACCCCGGCCAGATGCAAAGGGTCAGCAGCTGTCCTTGCCGGCGTGGATTCCCGGTAGTTACCTGATCCGCGAATTTGCCCGCCACATTGTCTGGCTCAAGGCCGAGTGCAACGGCCAGCCTGTTGCCGTGGAAAAAATCGACAAGGCGACCTGGTTATGTGCGCCGGTTCAGGGCGAATTATTGATCCGCTACGAGGTCTACGCCTTCGATCTGTCGGTGCGTGGCGCCTATTTTGATAGCCAGCGTCTGTTTTTCAACGGCACCAGCGTTTTTCTGCAGGTGGCGGGGCAGGGCTCTCGCGCCTGCATCGTGGATATCCTTCCTCCCAAAGCAGATGACTGCAAGGGCTGGCGCGTGGCCACGGCATTGCCACGGCTGGATGCGCCAAAACATGGCTTCGGCACCTATATCGCTGACGATTACGATGAACTGATCGATCACCCGGTAGAAATCGGCCATTTTGACCAGATTGAATTCAAGGCCAACGGCGTAGCGCATGAGCTGGTGATCGCTGGTCGCCACAGTGCCGATCTGAAGCGTCTGGCCAGGGATATGAAGAAAATCTGCGCAGCGCAGATTGATTTTTTTGGTGGCAAGGCGCCGTTCGAGCGCTATGTATTTCTGGTGTTGGCGGTGGGGGATGGTTATGGTGGCCTGGAACACCGGGCATCTACCGCGCTGATCTGCAGCCGTGATGACCTGCCGCGCAAAGGGCAAAGCGGGATCAGTGATGCTTATCGGACGTTTCTCGGACTGGTCAGCCACGAATATTTCCATACCTGGAACGTCAAGCGGATCAAGCCGGCGGCATTTGTGCCATATGAACTGAGCCGGGAAAACTACACGCGTTTGTTGTGGGCTTTCGAGGGCATCACCTCCTATTACGACGATCTGTTTCTGCTACGTTGTGGCCTGATCGGCATCGACGATTATCTGAAGCTGCTGGCGCAAACCATGACTGGTGTCCAGCGTGGAGCCGGGCGGTTGAAGCAGACGCTGGAAGAATCCAGCCTCGATGCCTGGAGCAAGTATTACCGGCAGGACGAAAACTCGCCCAACAGCCTGGTGAGTTATTACACCAAAGGTGCCTTGGCCGCGCTGTTGCTGGATTTGCAGATTCGCCGGCAAACACGCGGCCGCAAGTCGCTGGATGATGTCATGTACGGCCTTTGGCAACACTACCTCGATTCACCTCGCGGAGTGAGCGAGACCGAGTGGGAGCAGATTGCCGGTCAAATCACCGGTCTGCCCTTGCAATCCTTGTTCGACCGCTTGCTGCGTAGCACCGAAGAGTTGCCGCTGGCCGATGCCTTGGCTGCGTTTGCCATCGAGCTGCAATTGCGCCCCGCAGAATCGGCGGCCGACAAAGGCGGCAAATATCTTTGTGATGAATTGAGCAGGCTGGCGCAACGCCCGGTATTGGGTGTGCGCAGCGCCAGCGATGCGGGTGTCGTGAAGCTGACTCACGTGCTGGACGGCGGCGCCGCACAAGCCGCCGGGCTGGCCGCCAACGATGTGCTGATCGCACTCGACGGGCTGCGGGTGACGCCGGCCAACCTCGATAAAATGATTGAAAACCGGGCGGCAGGCGACACCTTGCTGGTGCATGCCTTCCGCCGCGATGAATTGATGACGTTCAAGCTGACCCTCAAGCCCGCCGCAGCCGATACCGTGGCGCTGCGACTGGCAGACCAGGCCGATGCCGGACAACTAGCGCTGCGTCAGGGCTGGTTGGGGCGGCCCGATAACTTAGTGAAATCCGAATAATGTCCACCAGTACGCCTTCCAACAATTTTCTGCATGATTACAGCCCGGCGCCTTATTTGATCGACCGGGTGGATCTG
>JAUPTR010000284.1 GCA_030917985.1 Pseudomonadota bacterium
GGTGGCGAGAATGGTTGGGCCACCGACTTCATCGACTGCTTCCGGAATCACCTGCAGCAGCGATTTTCCCGGCTCCAGCGAGCGGCGGCGGTGAATGTTTTCGACCACTACGATGGCATCGTCCACCAGAATGCCGATGGAGAAAATCAGCGCGAACAGCGATACCCGGTTGAGGGTAAAACCCCATGCCCACGAGGCAAACAGCGTTGCCGCCAGGGTCAACACCACTGCACCGCCGACAATCAGCGCCTCGCGCTTGCCCAGCGCAAAGAACACCAGCGCCACCACCGACAAGGTGGCAAACACCAGCTTCTGGATCAGCTTCATCGCCTTGTCGTTGGCGGTTTCGCCGTAGTTGCGGCTGATGTTGACGTCGACGCCGGCCGGGATCACTTTACCTTTCAGCTCATCCACGCGCTTGATCAGCGCATCGGCCACGTCCACGGCGTTTTCACCCGGCTTTTTGGTGATGGCGATGGTGACAGCGGGCTGTTCTCCAGCACCAGTCAGCCCCTTGAGCTTGGCCGCCGGACCGTTGCTGCTCCACACATAACGCCCCGGCTGATCCGGGCCGTCGACAATTCGTGCGATATCCGACAGATAGACCGGATTGCCTTCGCTGACGCCGACTACCAGATTGGCGACGTCGCGGGCGTTCTCCAGCCAGTTGCCGGTCTGGATTTCGATTTGCTGGTTGTTGCTGACCAGATTGCCGGACGGCAGGGCCACGTTCGACAACTGCAGCGCGTTCTGGATTTCCAGCGGCGATACGTTGTAAGCACTGAGCTTGTCGGCATCCAGCAACACCCGCACCTTGCGGCCAGGGCCGCCGATGCTGGTCACTTCGCGGGTGCCGGAAACGCGTTTCAGCTCGACTTCCATTGCGTGCGCCACGCGTTCCAGATCGAAGGCGCCACGTTCGCTATCGGCAGTCGACAGGGTCAGGGCAACAATCGGTACGTCATCGATACCCTTGGCCTTGATGATCGGCTCGCCCACGCCAAGTTGCGCCGATACCCAGTCGCGGTTGGCGTGGATCGCATCCCACAGCCGTACCAGTGCGGCCTCTCGACCGACGCCCACCTTGTATTGCACGGTGAGAATCGCCACGCCGGGGCGCGATACCGAATAAACATGCTCCAGCCCCTGCACCTGCGATAGCAACTGCTCGGCAGGGGTAGCTACCAGCGTTTCCACATCCTTGGCCGAGGCGCCGGGGAACGGGATGAACACATTGGCCATGGTGACGTTGATCTGCGGCTCTTCTTCCTTCGGCGTCACGATCACCGCAAAGGTGCCAAGCAACAGCGCCACCAGCGCAATCAGCGGCGTCAGCTGCGATTGCAGGAAGGCTCTGGCGATACGACCGGAAATGCCCATTTGACCCTCGCGATCCGTCATTATTTAGTGGCTGCCTGTAAACCAGCGCGTACCGGATCCAGCGCCACTTGCTCACCGGCTTTCAAACCCGCCAGCACTTCGATACCCGCCGCACCCGCCGCGTCACCCAAACGCACCTGGCGCAACTGCGGCACACCTTTGGCATCGACCACATAAACACCAGTCACTTCCGAACGACGCAACACGGCGGCCGTCGGCACCACCAGCTTGCGCGCCTCGCCAGTGACAAAATGGGCGCGCGCAAACAGGCCGGGGATCACGCCACGCAGCGATTCCGGCAAATCCAGCCGCACCTTGGCGGTGTGACTGCGGGCATCGGCCACCGGTAGCAGTGTCACCGCACGCGGCGCCACCCATTTGTTCAACGAAGGGATTTCCAGTTGTGCGCCAGCACCGCCGCGCACCTCATTCCACTTGCCCTGCGGGATGGTCGCCAGCACCCGCAGATCGGCCGGATCGAAGCCACTCATCAACGGCTTGCCCGGCATCGCGGTATCGCCAACTTCAACATGCACTGCCGACACCACACCACTGTAGGGCGCAATCACCGTGGCGTAGCTCTGGGTGGTGGCCGCTGCACCGCTACCGGCCTGAGCCGCGTTGTAGGCAGCCAGTGCCGATTTGTAGGCCGCCTCGGCCGAATCCAGCCCGGCCTGGCTGATGAACTTTTGCTGGAACAACTGCTTTTGCCGCTCCAGATTGGCTTTAGCCTCATCCAGCGCCGCTTTCGCCTGATTCACCTGCGCCACACTGCCGGCCACGGCTTCACGCACTGCACGCTCATCGATTTTCACCAGCACCTGCCCCTGCTTGACGAAATCGCCGGCCTTGAAATTGACTTCAACGATGCGGCCGCTGATCTGCGCCGACACAGTGGCCTGCTTCACGGCTTCGACCACGCCTTCAGTGGCGTAGGTCAGTGGCACCTGCTTGTAGCTCACCGGTGCCACGGCCAGTTTCTCGGCGGCATTCGCACCACTCGCCAGCAACAAACCCAGCAGCAGAAATCTTGCGTTCATTTATTGCGCTCCGTTCAGTACCGGCTCGGCAGCAGCCTGCTGCAGATCCACCGGGCAAAACATGCCGTACAACACATTGAGTAAATGTAGAACCTCATCGCTGGCCAGTCGGTAATAGATGCGCTTGCCATCGCGACGGGTCTCCACCACGCCCTCAGTTCGCAACACGCCAAGCTGCTGCGACAGCGTTGGCTGACGGATATCCAGCATGGCCTCCAGATCACTGACACATTTTTCGCCGTCGACCATCTGGCACAAGAGCAACAGCCGGTCTTCGTTGGCGAGCACTTTCAGCAAACCGCTGGCGTTTCCTGCCGCCTGACGCATGCGCACGATATCCATTGCACATCACCTTTAATTAACTTTTTTACATTATATGTTTTTATATTTTATATTCAAGCATAATTTATATACAACATACCAGGCGTTGCTCGCGGCGGAACCATGTCGCAAAATGCCGGACCAATACGGCAGCCAATAGGCGCTTGTTCAATTTTTACAGGGAGCAGTCATGCGTTTTGCAGCAACACTGGCAATCATCGGATCAATGCTGGCACTGGCCGGCTGCAATGGCGACGGCGGTAGCGATAGCCCCGGCAGCAGCAGTAGCACTGGCGATGTTCAGGTAGCGGGCGTGGCAGTGGATACACTGCAATACAGCAAAACCGCCAGTTTCACGGTATCGGGCTCCGGACTGGATCAAGGCATCAGCCTGTCGGCTTCGGGTTGCAGTAGTATGGCCGAAGCGGCGGGTGGCAGCGCCAGCAAGCGGGTGTTCACCTGCACCGTTTCCGCCAGCGGCAAATGGAATGCCGAAATCAGGGCCAGCAACGGCGCGCTGCTGTATAGCGCCGCGCAAAACGTGCCGGTGCCGCAAGTCAGCATGAAAACCAGCATGGGCGATTTGTTGCTGGAGCTGTATCCGAATCAGGCGCCGATTACCGTTGCCAACTTTCTGCAGTACGTCAATGCCAACTTCTACAACAAGCTGATTTTCCATCGCGTGGTGGCCAATTTCGTGGTGCAGGGCGGCGGTTATAATGCGGCAATGCAAGCTGCCGGCACGCGCGCGCCGATCAAGCTGGAAGTGGGCAAGGGACTGAGCAATCTGCGCGGCACCCTGGCCATGGCGCGTACCGGGGCACAGGATTCGGCGACCTCGCAGTTCTTTATCAACAGCGTCGACAATATCCAGCTGGATACGCAGGGTGGCGGTTATGCGGTGTTTGGCAAAGTGGTGAGCGGTTTGTCGGTGGTGGATCAGATCAATCTGTTGCCCACCAGCGGCGATGTGCCGCTGACACCGGTGCTGATCAATTCAATGACGCAGGTGCAGTAAATCTCCACGGGCGTGGTGGCGGGCTGGCCTGGGGTTGGGGCCGCTACTGAACTGGCGATGATTTATACCAATGCTGGCAATCAGTTGTTTGGCACAACACCACCGCCAACCGCATCTGTGGCTACCGACAATTGGTTTCGCCCTGCCATTGGGATCTGCCGAAGAACTCCGCAAAGGTCTGCTGCGCTGGCGATAGCGGCGTGCAAATACCCCCGACGCCAGCCAGCCACCCCAAGCCCAAACCTGATCTCGCGAAAACCGGACGAAAAAAAACCAGCCGTTTGCAGACGACTGGTTTTTTACAGCCTGAAACAGACTCAAAAGCCGCAGAAAACCTCGCGGATCAGTGATACCACCTCCAGCGTGCGCACATCGCCGACACGATAAAACACGCGGTTGGCATCCTTGCGGGTGCGCAGCACGCCTTTGTCGCGCATGATCGCCAAGTGCTGGGAAATATTGCTCTGCGACGTACCGACGCGCTCGACAATATCCTGCACGCTGACTTCTTTTTCACCCAGCACGCACAGGATTTTCAGACGCAACGGGTGTGACATCGCCTTCATTGCCCGCGACGCCTGCTCTACCTGCTCGTCCAGCACCAACAGCTCGGGTTGTTCGCGTTTCATTTCCACTCTCAAATACTGCGACCCAAAAGCCGCCCTCACGATTTCTATTAGAATATTCTAATTGCAATCATGCGACACATGCAAGCTCAACCGGTTTATGGGACAATGCCGACGCCCCAGAATGTAGATGTCGGCAGGGTTAAACGGACAAACTTGCTGAAGTGGCGCGTGAATTCAGATGGCGAAGCCACAGAAAACGTCACGCATCATGGTGACAAGTTCCAGGGTGCGGGTATCGCCGACGCGGTAGAACACGCGGTTGGCGTCCTTGCGGGTGCGCAGCACACCTTTGTCACGCATGATGGCCAGATGCTGGGAAATATTGCTTTGGGATGTACCAACCTGCTCGACGATGTCTTGCACGCTGACTTCTTTGTCACCGAGAACGCAGAGGATCTTCAAACGCAGCGGATGCGACATCGCCTTCATTGCCCGCGACGCCTGTTCGATCTGCTCGTCCTGATCCATTAATTGATAAGTAGGTAGCATCAATTGCAGCTATAGAAATGTGGTTTGCCGTATTTTGCGATGCAGCATTTTTCAATGCAAAACTGAATCGCCAAAGGCCAGAATATTGGTAAAATACCACATGATTTTTATTCCGTAAAAGCCTAATAAACAAATATGAACGCCATAAAGCCAGCAGTTCTGATTATTCTAGATGGATTTGGGCACCGCACCGAAGGTGATGACAATGCAATATTGCATGCGCACAAACCCAACTGGGATTTAATCACCAAACAGCATCCCTGTACCACTATTAATGCATCGGAACAATTTGTCGGCCTGCCGACGGATCAGTTTGGCAACTCCGAAGTCGGTCACCTGAACATTGGTGCAGGTCGGGTTGTGCGTCAGGATATTTCGCGCATTGATTACGACATTGAAACCGGTGAATTTTTCCAGAATCAAACCTTGCTTGCCGCCATTGATCAGGCAAAAAACAATGGCAAATGTTTGCATCTGCTGGGCTTGTTGTCGGACGGTGGCGTACATAGCCATGAGCAGCATCTGTTTGCACTGATGAAACTTGCGCGCGAGCGTGCTTTAACAGACATCATCATCCACGCCTTTCTCGATGGTCGCGATACACCACCAAAAAGTGCCGAAACTTATCTGGAACGCCTGCAACAACAACTGAATGTAACGCCAGGAGCCAAAGTAGCGACAGTGGCCGGCCGTTATTACGCGATGGATCGTGACAAACGCTGGGAACGCGTTGAACCGGTCTATGACATGCTGACACTCGGCACCGCCGACTATCACGCCAGCAGCGCACAGGAAGCCCTGGCGCAAGCCTACGCCCGTGGCGAAGCCGATGAATTCGTCAAACCAACGCTGGTTGGTGATGCCACCACCATTAATGACGGCGATGCGGTGATTTTCATCAATTTCCGTGCCGATCGGGCCCGACAGATGACCCAAGCCCTAAGCTGGGCAGATTTTTCCGGTTTTGCCCGCAAGAAAACGCCCAAACTTGGCTATTTCTGCTCAATGTCAAATTACGGCGAAGAGTACAAAAACCCGGTAGCCTTCCCGCCGCAACGTTTTACCAACACACTGGGCGAATACCTTGGCAAACTGGGGCTGAAGCAACTGCGCATTGCCGAAACAGAAAAATATCCGCACGTCACCTACTTCTTCAGTGGCGGTGAAGAACAACCCTATCCGGGCGAAGACCGGATTCTGGTCCCATCACCCAAGGTTGCCACCTACGATCTGCAACCGGAAATGAGTGCGTTTGAAGTTACCGACAAACTGGTTGCAGCCATCGAAAGCAGGCAATACGCCGCCATCATCTGCAACTATGCCAATGGCGACATGGTTGGTCACACAGGCAACTTCGAGGCGGCCAAAAAGGCCATCGAAACACTGGATCAGTGCGTGGCACGTGTTGTTGCCGCCGCTCAGGCCAATGGCGCCGAAGTATTGATCACTGCAGACCATGGCAACGCTGAAATGATGCATGACGCCATGAACGGCCAGGTACATACTCAGCACACCACCAATCTGGTACCCTGTTGTTATATCGGCCGCCCGGCAAAGATTGCTGCCAGCGGCGCCCTGCAGGATATCGCGCCGACCCTGCTGTACATGATGGGCGTACCTCAGCCGGCAGAAATGACCGGCAAACCCTTGATCGAACTGGTGTGATTCTTCGTTTTGCCCTCGTACTGAGTTTAACCGGCCTGGCCACCTTATCGGTGGCCGAGCCGGCAACGCCTTCCGACCCGGCCAAACCGAAGGAAGAGCTGCAAAGCCTGCGCAGCCAGATCGACTCCCTGCAAAAACAGCTGCAACAGAACGAAGCGACCAAGGCCGAAGCCAGCGATGCACTGAAAGAGTCGGAACAAGCCATCAGCGACGCCAATCGTATTCTTGATGACTTGTCGTCACGCCACGCCGAAACCCAGTCTCAGCTTCAGTTCTACAAAAACGAACTTTCCAAGAAACGTCGCCAGACCATCGACTCGCAACAACACCTGAGCAAATTGCTGCGGGTTCAGTACCAGCAAGGGGTATCCAGCAAGGCTGCACAACTGTTGCTGAGCAATAGCGACCCTGCTGAAGCTGCGCGCCAACTCAAGTATTACCAATATATTGCGCAAGCCCAGGCAGAGCTGATCAAGCAATTGCGCCAGGACATGGCGGAATTGAATCGGCTGGTGGCCGATATTGCCCAGCGCGAGCAAGAGTTGGCGAAAATTCGCGGCCAGAAAGCCCAGCAAAAAGACCAGTTGCAGCAACAGAAAAAAACACGCCAGCAAACGCTCAACAAACTGGCCTCAGAAATCAACGCCCAGCGCAACGAAATCACCAGACTGCGTGAAAACGAAAAACGCCTGACCCGATTGGTGGACCAACTCAATCGCCTGATTGAACAACGCCAGCGCGCCGCCAAACTGGCCGCAGAAAAAGCCGCCAAACGTGAACAGCAACGGGCGCAGAAACAAGACACCGCGCCACGACATACAGGTAGTCGCCCACCAGAGAAACCCGCCAGGCAGCCCGCAACCGACTTCGGCAACAGCGGTTTTGCCGCCTTGCGTGGACAACTGCGCCAACCGGTACAGGGCGACATCAGCAACCGTTTCGGCAGCAGCCGGGCCGAAGGTGCGGGCACCTGGAAAGGTGTATTCATCCGCACCAGCACGGGTGCAGAGATTCGCAGCGTAGCCTCCGGACAAGTGGTGTTCGCAGACTGGCTGCGCGGTTTCGGCAATCTGATCATCGTCGACCATGGCGGTGGCTACATGAGCCTCTACGGCCATAACGAAGCATTGCTGAAACAGGTCGGCACCCAGGTCAAGGCAGGCGACGTGATTGCACGGGCCGGCAACAGCGGCGGCAACGCAGAAACCGGTTTATACTTCGAAATTCGCCGCTTGGGAGCACCAGTAGACCCGGCACAATGGATCCGATTCTGAAATCCGCTCCAGGCATCATCGCCCAGCGGTGACATAACACAAGAGTGGTGCAAACTGTTTTGCACCACTCAGCGCGTAATCAATAGGAGAGACACATGCGCAACTCGCTGCAAAAATTCAGCCTGGTATCTGCCGGGGTGATTGCAGGCGTACTGATCAGCCTGAACTTCAGCGCCATCGCCAACAAGGACGCGCCCGCAGGCACTGCCGCCCCACAGCAGCAACCGCTGCCCGTGGAAGAACTGCGCGCCTTTACCGAAGTGTTCGGCCGTATCAAATCCGACTATGTGGAATCGGTTGAAGACAAGAAGCTGATCCGCGAGGCGATCAACGGCATGTTGTTGGGGCTTGATCCACACTCGCAATACCTGGACGAAGATACATTCAAGGAACTGCGCGAATCCACCCAGGGAGAATTCGGCGGCCTGGGACTGGAAGTGGGCATGGAAGACGGCTTTGTCAAAGTCATCTCGCCAATCGAAGATACACCGGCCTATCGTGCGGGCATGAAAGCCGGCGATCTGATCATGATGCTGGACGACACCAATGTCCGTGGCCTGTCGCTCAACGATGCGGTAAAGCGTATGCGTGGCAAGCCCAATACCAGCATCAAACTGACCGTGCTTCGCAAAGGCGAAGCAAAACCACTGACCTTTACCGTAACCCGCGCGGTCATCAAGATCCAGAGCGTGAAGAACAAGCTACTGGATAATGGTTACGGCTACGTGCGCATCACACAGTTCCAGGAACACACCACCCCGGATCTGGGCAAGGCGATTGAAGGTCTGTACAAACAGAACAAGGCACCGCTGAAAGGCTTGGTGCTGGATCTGCGCAACGACCCGGGCGGCCTGCTGGACGCTGCAGTTGGCGTTTCCGCGGCATTCCTGCCGGGCAATACGCTGGTGGTCTATACCGATGGTCGTATTGCCGATTCGAAAATGCGCAAGTTCACCAACAAGGAAGACTACGTACGCGGCGTCAAGGAAGATCCGCTTGGCAACCTGCCCAAGGAGATCAAAACCGTGCCGATGGTGGTGCTGGTAAACGGCGGCTCTGCATCGGCATCCGAAATTGTTGCCGGCGCACTTCAGGATCACAAACGCGCCATTGTTGTTGGCACCCAGACTTTCGGCAAAGGCTCGGTGCAGTCGGTTCTGCCACTGTCCGCCACCAGCGCCATCAAACTGACCACAGCCCGTTATTACACACCTAATGGCCGTTCGATTCAGGCCAAAGGCATCACCCCTGACGTAGAGGTGGAAGAAGCCGTCCTCAATCTGAATGCCGTGCCACAAGGCCTGCGTGTACGTGAGGCAGATCTGGAGCGGCACCTGGAAGGCAAGGATGAATCGGCCAAAGGTAAATCCAAGGCACCGGAAAAGGACAGCAAGGCCAAGCCTGCTGAACCTGCCGGCAAATCAGCCACGGATGAAGCCACCAACCCCGACGCCCCGCTGGAAATGGCATCGAAAAAAGACTATCAACTGCAACAGGCACTGAATGTACTAAAAGTTCAGGAAATCCTGCAGAAGAAAAAATAATCCCATTTGTCATCACGAGAAAAGGCCGCTCACGCGGCCTTTATCTTTTCTGACTCAGACAGCAAAGCCGCTTTCAAGGCGGTTCACCCATGGTTAACATGACATCTGTCAATATCGTTTAAAATTATCATTGGCATCAGTCAATATATCAAAGATAATGCCAAATAAATATTCCGTATTACAGATATAGGAAAACAGGATCATGACCACCATCAACGCACACGCCGGGCAAAAACTATCCTTCATCCATCAGCCGTTACAAGGCCTGTTTAATGGCGAAGACGGCCGCATCCTACTGGTCAGCATGGAAAAGCTGGCCCTGCGGATTACACGCGACCGTGGCGGCATGAGCAGCCTGATCGATAACCTGGATGCGCTTAACGATGCCTATCGACAGATTGATCTTGGCAATCCGATCCAGATGCCGGTATTGAACTCCCGTCGCCGCTCGCTTAAAGACCAGTTGCTGATCGAAGCTGGCCGCCACCAGCTCTACGCACTGCGGAATCGCGGCATAAACGAAATACCTGTAGTCGTGCCGGAAGGCCTGCTGCTTCAGGCTGAAATGGAACTGGGCATCACCGACCTGAATGCTGCCGCGGGGGTTCGCCAGGTAGCCACAAGCGCGGGGAAAGCCGCCGCAGCTTGACCGGACGCAATAGCCAGCCAAGTATGGCGCTGCTACACTCGGCCCCATGGATGATCAACAATTACTTCGTTTCAGCCGCCACATCCTGCTTGATGAAATTGGCGTAGAAGGCCAGCAGAATCTGCTGGATGCACACATCCTGGTAATCGGTGCCGGTGGCCTGGGTTCTCCGGCCTGCCTCTATCTCGGCGCAGCAGGCGTCGGCAAGCTCACCATTTGCGACCACGATCAGGTCGACAGTACCAACCTGCAACGACAGATTGCCCACGACAGCACCAGCATCGGCCACAACAAGGCAGAATCAATCCGCCAGCGCCTGCTCGGCATCAACCCCTGGTGCCAGGTCGAGAGCATCGCCCAGCGCGTGGCCGGCGAACAGCTGCAGCAATTGGTGGCAAACGCCGATCTGATTCTCGATTGCAGCGACAATTTCAGCACCCGCCACGCAGTCAACCAGGCTTGTGTGCAACACCGCAAGCCGCTGGTATCCGGCGCAGCGGTGCGCTTTGATGGCCAGATCAGTGTTTTTGACCTGAAGCGCGATGACGCACCCTGTTACCACTGCCTGTTTCCTGATCAGGGAGAAGCCAATGATGGCCCCTGCGCGCTATTCGGTGTGTTTGCACCGCTGGTTGGCATCATTGGCAGCATGCAGGCTGCCGAGGCGTTAAAGCTGTTGATTCCCGCCGGAGAAAGCCTGAACGGCAAACTGATGTTGCTGAATGCACTGGACATGCAGTGGCGGACGCTGCGACTGAAAAAAGACCCGAATTGCACAGTGTGCGCTGAGCCCTGATCAAGCCAGCACTACCCCGCCACACATTCGAGGCACGTGGAGGGCCAATACAACGAGAAAGCAGGCAA
>JAUPTR010000285.1 GCA_030917985.1 Pseudomonadota bacterium
TCGGCAGGGAGTGCTGGGCCGTATTCATGTCGCTTGTGCCGGTTGTCATGTCTGCGCCATTTTCCTGTCATCTGCCCTTGTTACACTGCCGCTTTTCAAATCCTGCGGTCAGAAAAACACGATGAAACCTGCCATGCTCTGTTCTTTGCTGCTTGCTGCCGGCCTGTCGCTGTCGGCGTGTGATAACGATGCCGATGACGACAATCCGGCGCCGGTTGAGGTGAAGGTGATTGCCTTCAACGATTTTCACGGCAATCTGAAAACACCGTCCGGCGGCGTGCGGATGCCTGATCCGGCGGATGCGAGCAAAACCGTTACCGTGCCGGCCGGTGGGGCAGAGTTTCTGGCAACCTGGGTGGCCAATCTCAAAGCCAGGAACCCGAACAATGTGGTGGTGTCGGCAGGTGATCTGATTGGCGCCAGCCCGCTGCTGTCGGCCTTGTTTCATGACGAGCCGACGATTGAGTCGATGAACCTGCTGGGGCTGGATATCAACGCCGTCGGCAATCACGAATTCGACGAGGGCAAGGATGAGCTGCTGCGCATGCAGAATGGCGGCTGTCATCCGCAGGATGGCTGTCAGGCGGGGCAGTTTGGCGGGGCCAGGTTCAAGTTTCTGGCTGCCAACGTGGTCGAATCGGCCAGTGGCAAGACGGTGTTCCCGGCTTATGAAATCAAGCGTTTCAACGGCATTCCGGTGGCGTTTATCGGCATGACGCTGGCCGGCACACCCAGCATCGTCACCCCGGCCGGTATTGCCGGGCTGACGTTCAAGGGCGAGGCAGATACGGTGAACGCGCTGGTGCCGGAGCTGCAGAAGCAGGGTGTCGAGGCGATTGCCGTGGTGGTGCATGAAGGCGGCCTGCAGACCGGCTTCTACAATGAATGCAAGGGCATTTCCGGGCCGCTGGTGGATATCGTCAACAAGCTCGACAAAGCGGTGGATCTGGTGATTTCCGGCCACACGCATCAGGCTTACAACTGCAATATCAACGGCAAGCTGGTGACCAGCGCCGGGCAATACGGCACGCTGCTGTCGGAAATCGACCTGAAACTGTCGCCGGCCAGCCGTGACGTAATCGAAGCCAAGGCAGCGAATCTGATCGTCAAGACCGATGTCGCCAGGGATGCGAAACAAACCTCGCTGATCGACAAATTCGTGGCGCTGGTGTCGCCGCTGGAAAACCGCGTAGTCGGCACCGCCAGCGCCTTGCTCAGCCGCACCGCCAACACGGCCGGTGAATCCTCGCTGGGCGATATCATTGCCGACTCGCAACTGGCCGCCACGGCCGATGCCAAATTCGGCGGTGCGCAGATTGCGTTCATGAATCCGGGCGGCATCCGCGCCGACATCACCCCGGCGGCCAATGGCAACGTCACCTACGGCCAGTTGTTTACCGTGCAGCCGTTTGGCAACAGCGTGGTTACCATGACGCTGAAAGGCAGCGAAATCAAGACACTGCTGGAGCAGCAATGGCAAGGCCAGAGCAGCCCGCGCATCCTGCAGGTGTCGAACGGCTTCAGTTATCAGTGGGACAACAACCGAACCGTAGGCGACCGCGTGGTGCCGGGCAGCATCAAGCTCAACGGTGTAGCCATCGATGCGGCAGCAAGTTACCGGGTGACGGTGAACAGCTTTCTTGCCAGCGGCGGCGACAACTTTGTGGTGCTCAACAACGGCACCAACCGCCTCGGCGGTGCGCAGGATCTGGATGCGCTCGAAGCCTGGTTCAAAACCCGTGCGCCGGTGGCGCCAGGGGCGCAAAACCGGATTCAGCGGCTGAACTGATTGCTGGTCGGCGAGTCGTTGCAGATCTTTTGCAGGGTGCAATTGCGCGCAGCGCATTGCACCGGATGTTTGCAGATCAGGCTCAAGCCTGACTGGCTGCTGGCAAAAGGTATGTGCCCGGACGAATAAGCTTGCCCTGCGCGGGTTTTGCCAGCAAGCTGCAAGGCGCATCCATACTGGCTTGCAGGCCAGCCTGTGAGCCAATACCGGTGCGCCCTGCAGGCCGCCTTTGATCTGCTTGTTTCAGGAGATTCGCCGATGCTGCAACTGCGACCCAACTGTGAGTGTTGCAACCGCGATTTGCCGGCCGATTCGGCTGATGCGCGGATTTGCTCGTTTGAATGTACCTTCTGCTGCGAGTGTGCCGAAGCAGTGCTGCACGGCAGCTGCCCCAACTGCGGCGGCGAGCTGCTGGCGCGGCCACGGCGGCCGGCAGAGAAGCTGGCGCAACATCCGGCATCCAGCCTGCGGGTGTTGAAGGCGGATGGCTGCGCGCATATCTGATTGCCTGGCACGCTGGCAGACTTTAAACCGGCCTGCAGCAGCAGACAGACATGCGCTGTTTGGCCAATTCCTGCCTGCATCGCGCTGTCGCATTCCGGTTTAATCCCGGTTCAGTTTGGCTGTGGTAGAGTGTCGGCTCCAGAAATGGCCGGAGCCGGCAACCCATGAGCAGCAAGGTTTTGCGTTATATCGGCTACGGCGCTGCAGGCGTGCTGGGTATCGCCGCTGTCGGCGCCGTCTACATTGTCTACACCTTTGATCCGAACACCCTCAAGCCGCTGATCAGCGATTTTGTGCGCAAGGAAAAACAGCGCGAGCTGAAGTTCGACGGCGATATCCAGCTCAGTTTCTGGCCCTCGGTGGGGGTGACGCTGCCCAAAGTCAGCCTGTCGGAGCACAACTCGGCGCACACCTTTGTTTCGGTGGATCACGCCAAACTCTCGCTGGCGTTGATGCCCTTGCTGAAACAGCAATACATCATCAGCTCCATCGAAGCCAGCGGCGTGCGCGCCACGCTGATCCGCCATGCCGACGGCACGCTGAATATCGACGACCTGCTGGCCAAACCGAAAGAACCCACGCCACCCATCCAGTTGCAGATCGGCAAGATCAACCTGCGCGACAGCAGCATTCTGGTTGACGACCGGCAATGGAAAAAACGCAGCGAGCTGAAGGGCATTACCCTGAAAACCGGCGAAGTGACGCCGAAACTGGCGCGGGGTGTGAACCTGACCCTGCAGTTGCAGCAAAACGAGCCCAAAGCCAATGGCAGCTTTCTGCTTGGCGGCGATTTTGATTTTGACGGCGATATGGGCCTGTATGCCGCGCGCAAGCTGCTGTTTGGCTTTACCGGGCAGATGGGCCCGGCCAGCAAGCTGGCGTTTGAGCTGAAGGGGGATGCGCGTTACAGCCAGAAAGCCGATCAGGCAGAAATCCGCGATCTGCAGCTGGAGGCAAGCGGCGATCTGCCGCAGGCGCGCGACTTCAAGCTGGCAATCAGTGCCAACGCCAATCTGCAACCGGGCAAAAAATCCTTTTCGGTGGATGGCGTATCGCTGATTGCCGGTGCCCGGCTGGCGCAGGGGCAGCTGGATGGCAAGCTGAGTGCGCCAAAACTGCAGTTTGCCGAGAAGCAGTTGAGTGGTGAGGCAATCAGCCTCAATAGCACTCTGAACGGCACCGAGCGCAAGCTGAATGCCGATCTGCACATCACCGGTTTCAGCGGCGGCCAGCAGCAATTGCTGGCACGGCAAGGCAAGCTGACGCTGGCGGCGGAGCAGGGTGGCGACAAGCTGCAACTCAAGCTCGACAGCCCGCTGCAGCTGAATCTGCACACCCTGCTGGCGCAGTTGTCGGCGCTGCATCTGCAAGGTTCGCTGGCGTCGCCCAGGCTCAAGCCGGGCAGTGTGGCATTCGATCTGCGCGGCAATGCCAGCGTCAGCCCGAAACAGCTGCAATTGGCGCTGGCCGGGCAGCTGGATCAGTCAAAAGTCAAAACCAGCCTGAACATTGCCGATCTGGCCAAACCGCATTATCAAATGGCTGCCGAAGCCGATCAGTTGCTGCTGGACCGTTATCTGGCCGGCACATCCGCCAAGCCGGGCACTGCAGACAGCAAGCCAGCCGTGCCGTTTGCGCTGGATCTGTCGCCGCTGCAAGGTTTGTCGGCCAGTGCAAAAATCAGGCTGGGCAGCCTGCAGCAGGGGCAGATCAAGCTTGCCAACGTTGATGCCACAATCGAGGCGGGGGGCGGGCGGGTGCAAATGGCGCCGTTGAACCTTGATCTGTTCGGCGGCCATCTGGCGGCATCGGGCAGCGCCACCACCAGCAAGCAGCCGGCGTTGCAGCTGCAACACACAATGAGCAATGTCGATAACGGCCAGTTGCTGAAAACCCTGGCCAAATACGAGCAACTGGAAGGGCGCGG
>JAUPTR010000286.1 GCA_030917985.1 Pseudomonadota bacterium
ACCACGCTTGAATACACTACGCCGTGCGCCCACAGGTGATCGCGCAGCCGGCCCAGCACAGCGGCGTTTTCGGCAAACTGCTCCATCAGTATCTGCCGTGTGCCGTCGAGCGCGGCTTTGACATCGGCCACGCCTTTTTCGGCATCGATATATTTGGCGGCTTCACTTTCCGGATTCAGCGTCGGGTCTGCCAGCAGCGCCTCGGCCAAGGGCGCCAGCCCGGCTTCGCGGGCAATCTGTGCCTTGGTGCGGCGCTTCGGCTTGTACGGCAGATACAGGTCTTCCAGCAGCGTTTTGTTGTCGGCGTTGAGGATATCGTTGCGCAGCTCCGGCGTGAGTTTGCCCTGCTCTTCAATCGATTTGAGGATCACCTCGCGCCGGTCTTCCAGCTCGCGCAGGTAACGCAAACGTTCTTCCAGATTGCGCAACTGCGTATCGTCCAGCCCGCCGGTCACTTCCTTGCGGTAACGGGCGATAAACGGCACGGTGGCGCCTTCGTCGAGCAACTGGATCGCGGCGGCGACCTGTGCTTCGCGCACGGACAGTTCATCGGCAATACGGGCGGGGATGCTTTTCAACATGGTGGGTATCCAGAATCAGGAAACGGAAAACAGCGGCGGCCAGTCAGCCAATCAGCCGCCCAGGGCAATAATCACCGACACCAGGCCGGCGCCAAATAGCGTGAACACCGCGCCGGTAAGCCAGGCGCGTGGCGAGCCGGCATATCGCGCCAGTCGATAGCCGATGAGAAACATCATCAGCAGCGCAATCGCGTTGGACATACGCAAGGCCAGCCAGGCATCGGCAACAAAAATGAACGGCAGCACCACCGGCAAGGTCACCACCGATACCAGCAGAAACACCGCCAGCGCGCCGCGCCACTCGTCGCCATTCGGCCACAGATGGCCGCGAGAGGGGCGAATGTGCTGCAGGCGCTGATGCAGCTGATCGATTTCATCGGGCGTCAGCAGTTTGCGCATTGCCGGCGGCAAGGCTGCCACCATTTCAGCGTGTGCGCGGTGGTCTTTCACCGGCAGCGCCTGCAGCCGATGCAATAACAAACGGCTATGGCCACGCTCACACAAGGATCGGATCAGGTAAATGATGGCATCGGTCAACCCCCAGGCCAGATTGCAGCCAACGGCGGCAATCAGCAATTGGCGCACACTTTCGCTGCCGGCGCTGGCCACGCTGAAGGTGCCGGTGAAAGTGAGGGTCATGATCAGGCCAAACAGGATTTCCGACAGGCGGGAAACCGGGTCGAGCACGGGTTCGGCGGCGGGGGCTGGATTTTGGCTCATGCGGCGAAGATCCTGAAAACGGTATGATTGACCGGAATGATAGTGCGCCGCGCAACGCCGCACCAGTAGCCCGCTGCGGCAGGGCTTCATGGTTTACAATCAAAAGCGACCCAGCCAGCAGAAAGCCTCCATGAACACCACAAATCCCGGCAGCAACAACACGCTGCGTTTCGACATCGTTGCCGGCCTCACCGCCGCTGCGGTGGTGCTGCCCAAATCAATGGCCTACGCCACGGTGGCCGGCCTGCCGGTAGCGGTGGGCCTCTATACCGCGTTTGTGCCGATGCTGATTTATGCCTTACTCGGTAGCTCGCGCGTGCTGAATGTCAGCTCCACCACCACGCTGGCAATTCTGGCCGGCACCCAGCTCGGGCTGGCCGTGCCGGATGGCGATCCGACGCGGTTGCTGACGGCATCGGCCACGCTGGCGGCGCTGACCGGGGCGATGCTGATTCTGGCCGGGCTGTTGCGGCTGGGGTTTGTTGCCAATTTTATCTCAACCCCGGTGCTCACCGGCTTCAAGGCCGGCATCGGTCTGGTGATTGTGCTGGATCAGGTGCCGAAACTGCTGGGCATCCACATCGATAAACAAGGTTTCTTTCTCGATATCGTCAGCATTGTTCAGCACCTGCCGCAAACCTCATTGCTGACACTGGCGGTGGCGGCGGCCACGCTGGCGGTGCTGATCGGCATGGAGAAACTGTTGCCACACTCGCCAGCGCCGCTGGTGGCCGTGGGTGGCGGTATCGCCGCTATCTGGCTGTTTGGCTTGCAGGCACACGGGGTAGCCATTGTTGGCCACATCCCGCAAGGCCTGCCCTCTGTCACGTTGCCAGACATGTCGCTGATAGCAGAATTGCTGCCGGGCGCACTGGGTATCGCGCTGATGAGTTTTACCGAAAGCATTGCCGCCGGCCGTGCCTTTGCCCAGCCCGGCGAGCCACCGCTCAATGCCAACCGCGAGCTGCTGGCCACGGGTGCAGCCAATATCGGTGGTGCGCTGCTTGGCGCCATGCCGGCTGGTGGTGGCACCTCGCAAACCGCCGTGGTGCGCGCCGCCGGTGGCCGTTCGCAAAAAGCCTCGCTGGTGACTGCGGGTGCGGCGGCCGCCACCATGCTGCTGCTGGCGCCATTGCTGGGCATGTTGCCGAATGCCACGCTGGCAGCGGTGGTAATCGTTTATTCGGTGGGCCTGATCCAGCCCGGTGAATTCCGCGCCATCCGCCAGGTGCGCACCATGGAATTCCGCTGGGCCTGCATCGCCGCACTGGGCGTGCTGTTTTTCGGCACCCTCCAGGGCATTCTGGTGGCGATCATCGTTTCGCTGCTCGGGCTCGCCAGCAAGTCCACCTCGCCCAGGGTCTACGCGCTCGGCCGCAAACGCGGCGCCGACCTGCTGCGCCCGCTGTCGCCAGAACACCCGAATGACGAAACCTTTGGCGAAATGCTGATCGTGCGCAGTGAAGGCCGCTGGTTTTTTGCCAATATCCAGCAAGTGGCCGACGCCATCCGCACCCTGGTGGCACAGCACCGGCCAACCATACTGGTGCTTGATCTGAGCCGGGTGCAAGACATCGAATACTCGGCATTAAAAATGCTGCAGGAAGGCGACCAGCGCAATCGCGAGCAGGGCATCACCCTGTGGCTGGCCGGCTGCAACCCCGGCGTGCTGGATGTAGTGCGCAAATCCGGCCTCGCCGACCAACTCGGACCAGAGCGCCTGCTGGTTAATTCACGGGCAGCGATTGAGCGCTGGCAGAGCCATGCCGACGGCCACTGACAGCCGACATTCGGCTCGGCAATCATGACGGCTGCCGGCTATCCTGAGAGCTGATTATTCGTACAAAGGTTTTCTGCATGGCCCGTCGCTGTTTTCCGCTGCTGCTGATCGTGCTGCTGGCGGCCTCTCCCGTCTCTGCCAAACGTTTTGGCGGTGGCGGAAATCACGGTACGCACAGCAGCGGCCACACGCCACCGAATACGCCCTCGGCCACGCCGCACGCCGATGCGCCGCATCCGGCCGATGCACCGCAGGCAGATAGCGGCCCGTCGTTGACGGTCAGGCCGCACATTCAGCATGACGGCGAGGATGAAGCTGAAGAAGAGCCGGCGCAGCAACAGGTGACCACGATCGACAGCGGTGGCTCGGGCATTCACACCGGTTACCTGCTGCTTGGCTTTGCCGGGCCGCTGCTGTTTGTGGCTTTCCGGCTGCGCAAGTTTTTCCGGCTGCGCAATGGCAAATCCGGACGAGAGGCCGACTTTGCCCAGAACATGTTGATGCAGCACGGCCGCATGCCTGGCTCGGATCAGCCCGCTACGCCAGCGACGGCCCATCGCGCAACATCGCCAGACAATGGCTCGCCCCCTGCAAGCAGCAGCATGCCCGATGGCAGCAGCGTGGATGCGTTCATCCGCCAGGCGCGGGCCTCGTTCCTGCATCTGCGCACGCTCAATCAGGCGATGAACGGTGAGGAAATCCGCAGTTACCTGAGCCCGGCGCTGGTGGAAAAACTGCGCCCGAGCCTGCCGAAAAATGCCGAGGCGGTGAAGTTTCCGATTCTCAAGGCAGAATTGCTTGAGTCTGCAGGCAATGGCGGCAGCCAGCATGCCCGGCTGCGTTTTTATGGCACGGTCAAACTCAGCACCAGTGCCCCGGTGTTCGCATTCAGCGAAATCTGGGATTTCAGCAAAGCCGGTGTTTTTGACAACTGGCAGGTGGTGGATATCACCCGGGAAGCCGTAGACTGAGACAATGCTCACGATCCGCGGCACAGCACAGCGCAGATCGTGAGCGGCTTGCAAACCGCAGGCTACACTTTTCAGGAAAATCCAGCATGAGGCACATTCCCCATCCTTTGCGGCACAAACCCGCCGGCCAGAAACTGTCGCCCGAATTTTCACTGGTGCTGGGCGGCCCGCTGTATCAACTATTGCGCCGTTCTCACATGAGCGACGATGTGCTGGGCCACCTGTGGCGCCGCATGATTGCCATTCCGCTGATCGCCTGGCTGCCCTTGCTGCTGATTTCGCTGGCCAGCGGCCAACTGCTGAGCGATGTCGTGGCGGTGCCCTTCCTCAAGGATGCCGAGGTGCACACCCGTTTTCTGCTGGTGGTGCCGCTGCTGGTGGCGGCGGAGCTACTGGTGCATATGCGCCTGCAGGGTGTGGTGCAACAGTTTGGCGCACGCGAGCTGATTGCCAACGACGATATGCCGAGGTTCCGCGCCGCCATCGACAACGCCATGCGGCTGCGCAATTCGGTGCCGGCGGAAATCCTCATGATCGCTGCCGTCTACACCCTGGGCACCTTTATCTGGCGCCAGGTTGATTTCCTCCACGGCCACACCTGGTATGCCACATCACAAGCCAGCGGCTTGTCCCTGTCGCCGGCGGGCATCTGGTATGCCTACGTCAGCCTGCCCTTGTTCCAGTTTCTGGTGCTGCGCTGGTATTTCCGGATTTTCATCTGGGCGCGCTTTCTCTGGCAGGTATCGCAGATTCCGCTGCGGCTTTT
>JAUPTR010000287.1 GCA_030917985.1 Pseudomonadota bacterium
GCGCGTGCTGGCGCTGCATGGCCCGCAGCGCAAGGCCGATTTCGAACGTATTGCCGAGCACGACGTGGTGCTCACCACCTACCCGCTGCTGTGGCGCGATATCGACGCCATTGGCCAGCAGGCCTACCACACGCTGATTCTCGACGAAGCGCAAACGGTGAAAAACGCCGCCAGCCGCAGTGCCGATGCGGTGCGGCAGATCAAGGCGCAACACCGGCTGTGTGTGACCGGCACGCCGCTGGAAAACCATCTGGGCGAGTTGTGGTCGCTGTTTGATTTCCTGATGCCCGGCTTTTTGGGCGACAGCAAAAACTTCAGCAAACTCTGGCGTACGCCGATCGAAAAACACGGCAACAGCGGCCGCATGGCACTGCTGGCGCGGCGCATCAAGCCATTCATCCTGCGCCGGCGCAAAGACGAAGTGGCGAAAGAGCTGCCGCCGAAAACCGAAATCGTGCGCGAAGTGGAGCTGCAGGGCCGCCAGCGCGATTTGTACGAAACCGTGCGCGCGGCGATGGACAGCCGCATCCGTGAAGAAGTGGCCAGCAAGGGCTTCGCCCGCAGCCAGATCGTGATTCTCGATGCGCTGCTGAAACTGCGCCAGGTGTGCTGCGACCCGCGTCTGGTGAAAGCCGACAGCGCCAGGGCGGTGAAGGAACACGCCAAGCTCGATCTGCTGATGGAGATGTTGCCGGAGCTGGTGGAAGAAGGCCGGCGCATCCTGCTGTTTTCGCAGTTCACCAGCATGCTGGCGCTGATTCAGGAAGCGCTGCAGCAGGTCAAGCTGGATTATGTGCTGCTGACCGGTGATACCACCGACCGTGAAACGCCGATCAAACGGTTTCAGGCCGGCGAAGTGCCGATTTTCCTCATCAGCCTCAAGGCTGGCGGCGTGGGGCTGAACCTGACCGCCGCCGACACGGTGATCCACTTCGACCCGTGGTGGAACCCGGCGGTGGAAAACCAGGCCACCGACCGCGCCCACCGTATCGGCCAGCAAAAGCCGGTGTTTGTGTACAAGCTGATTGTCGCCGGCAGCATCGAAGACAAAATCCTGCAACTGCAGCAGAAAAAAGCGGATCTGGCCGCCGGCATCCTCTCCGAAGACCACGCTGGCAGCGTCAAATTCAGCGCCGACGATATCGCCGCCCTGCTGGCGCCGCTGCCAGCCTGATTCTGCGCTGGCCTGCAAGCCAATCGGGGCGCGGCTTGCAGGCAAGGCTGCAGCCCGCTACAGGATTGGCCCGCAGGCCGGTGTTATTCTTCCTGAGGCTTATGGTATTTGCGTTCGCGGCGCTGTTTGGCAATCGCCGCCACATCGCCGCCCACGTGCTGCTCGCCGCGTTGCTTCGCCAGCTCGATCTGCTTTTCCCGCTCCAGAAACCGCTGCTTCTGCTCCGGCGTGTGCTGGTCATAACAACGCGGGCAGCTCACGCCGTGCTGATAATGTCGACTGAGTTTATCGGCTGCCGACACCGGAAAGCGGCAGGCGTTGCACAGCTCGTATTGACCCTTGTGCAACTGATGATCCACCGTCACCCGGTTGTCGAACACATAACACTCTCCCTGCCACAGGGTTTCGCTGGCCGGCACTTCTTCCAGATATTTGAGAATGCCGCCTTCGAGGTGATACACCTCCTCAAAGCCCTGCTCCTTCAAATAGGCGGTAGATTTCTCGCAGCGGATGCCGCCGGTGCAGAACATCGCCACCTTCTTGTGTTTGGCCGGGTCGAGGTGCTCGGCCACATATTGCGGAAACTCGCGGAAGCTATCGGTTTTCGGGTTCAGCGCATTTTTGAACGTGCCCAGCTCCACCTCGTAATCGTTGCGGGTATCCACCAGCACCACCTCCGGGTCGGAGATCAGCGCGTTCCAGTCTTTCGGCTTGACGTAAGTACCCACCACCCGGCGCGGGTCGATGCCCTCCACGCCCATGGTGACGATTTCCTTTTTCAGTTTGACCTTGGTGCGGTTAAACGGCATGTCATCGTCAAACGAAAACTTGCAGACAATCTGATCCAGCCCCGGCTGTGTCGCCAGCCACGCCAGCAGGACATCAATGCCCGCCTGACTGCCCGCCACCGTGCCATTGATCCCCTCGCGTGCCAGCAACAAAGTGCCGCGAATCTGCTGCGCCAGCATCACCTCCAGCAGCGGCTGGCGGATGGCCTGATAGTTATCCAGCGTAACGAATTTGTAGAGAGCGCAAACCACAAGCTGAGACATGCCGTTTTCCTGAAAGCAAAAATAAAAGCCGCAAGGCGGCTGGCGTGATTGTAACAGCAGTGGCTTATCGGAATTGGCACTACCCGAAAGGCGCATTTTCGGTTATACCAGTGCCTGTTTTTGCTGCTACGCAGCCTGTCGCCTGTTTCCCGCAAATAAGCAAACACGATGAAAATTCTCGAATACACCGGTCTGGATATTTCTGGCGTCAAGGCCAGTTATCGCAAAGTGACGGACGCGATTGCGCGTCTGGATTTTCGGGCCGCCCAGGTCAAAAAGCTGGCCAATCTCAGCCACGGCAAGTTTTACCGGGCCCGGCTGGATGGCGCTGACCGGTTGTTGTTCTCGCTGATTCGCCATGGCGACGAGGTGTGTGCGTTGATGCTGGAGGTGATCGCCAATCACGATTACGACAAGTCGCGCTTTTTGCGCGGTACGGCGATCGACGAGAGCAAAATCCCCGATATCGATGCGGCCGAGGCGATCAAAGAGGCGCAAGCCGTGCGTTATCTGCACCCGGATCGCACCAGCGTGCATCTGCTGGACAAGCCGATTTCTTTCGACGACACGCAGGACGCCATCTATCGCCAGCCGGCGCCGCTGATTGTGGTCGGCAGCGCAGGCAGCGGCAAAACGGCGCTGACGCTGGAGAAGCTCAAGCATGCCGAAGGCGAGGTGCTTTACGTTACCCACTCCGCTTTTCTGGCGCAGAGTGCCCGCGATTTGTACTACGCCAACGGTTTTGAGCACACCGGGCAGGATGCGGTATTTCTCTCTTACCGCGAATTCGTCGAGTCGATTCATGTCCCGCCGGGGCGAGAGGCAAGCTGGCGCGACTTTGCCGGCTGGTTTGCGCGCATCCGGCAAAGCTTCAAGGGATTCGACGCGCATCAGGTGTTTGAAGAAATCCGCGGGGTGCTGGCAGCCGGTGCGGGCGGTATTCTGTCACGCGAAGACTACCGTGCGCTGGGTGTGCGCCAGTCGATTTTTCCTGTCGGGCAGCGCGATGCGCTCTACGAGCTGTTCGAGAAATATCGCGCCTGGCTGGTCGAGGCCAAGCTCTACGATCTGAATCTGGTCGCGCAGGAATGGCAGGCGCTGGCGGCGCCGCGTTACGATTTTGTGGTGATCGACGAAGTGCAGGACATCACCACCGTGCAATTGGCGCTGGTGCTCAAAACTTTGAAAAAGCCCGGCCATTTTCTGCTGTGCGGCGATTCCAACCAGATCGTACATCCCAACTTTTTCTCCTGGAGCCAGGTAAAAAGCCTGTTCTGGCAAGACCCGGCGCTGGCCGAGCGGCAAGCGCTGAGCGTGCTGACAGCGAATTTCCGCAATGGGCTGGAAGCCACGCGGGTGGCCAATCAGTTGCTGAAAATCAAGCAACGGCGCTTTGGCTCCATCGACCGCGAGAGCAATTTTCTGGTGCAGGCTGTCGGCGGCGAGGCCGGGCAGGTGGCGCTGATGCCGGACAAGGACGCCAGCAAACGTGAGCTCGACCAGAAAATCCGCCAGTCGGTGGATTTTGCGGTGCTGGTGATGCGTGACGAAGACAAGGCCGAGGCGCGCAAACACTTCGCTACGCCGCTGTTGTTCTCCATCCACGAAGCCAAGGGCCTCGAATACGAGAATATCGTCCTTTATCGCTTCATCTCCGATCATCGCGCTGAATTCAGCGACATCGTTGACGGCGTGGACAAGGCCGATCTGGCGATGGAAACGCTGGACTACCGGCGCGCCAAAGACAAAAGCGACAAGTCGCTGGAGGTCTACAAGTTCTATGTCAACGCGCTGTATGTGGCGCTGACGCGCGCCATCAAGAATATCTACGTGATCGAGTCGGATACCGCGCACCCCCTGTTCGGGCTGCTGGATCTCAACCTGGGCCAGGTCAAGGTTGAAGCCAGACAGGCAACGCTGGAAGACTGGCAGAAAGAAGCGCGCAAACTGGAGCTGCAGGGCAAGCAGGAGCAGGCCGAGGCCATCCGCCGCAGCATCCTCAAGCAGACGCCGGTGCCTTGGCCGGTGCTGGAAGAATCCCGAGTCAGGGAGCTGTTGGTCAAGGTGTTCCGCGAACAGGTGCCGGGCAGCAAACTGAAGCAGCAGCTGTTTGAATATGCCACCTGTTTTGATGAGCCGCAGCTGGCCCGGTGGCTGCTGCAAGAGGCAAAACACGAGCAGGCACGCAGTTTTGCGCAGCAGCGCCCAACGCTGAAGCGCAAGACCTATGTGCCTTATTTTGCCAGCCACTTCAAAGACATCCTTAAGCAATGCAATCAGCACGGCATCGAGCATCGCCTGCCAATGAACCAGACGCCACTGATGGCCGCCGCCGCTGCCGGTAATGTTGCGCTGGTAGAGGCGTTGCTGGCGCTGGGGGCAAACCGTGAGACGGTGGATCACTACGGTTACAACGCCCTGCATTGGGCGATGCACGAGGCTTTCCAGAATGAGAAATTTGCGCGAGGCCCGTTTGCCGCACTGTATGAACAACTCGCCCCGGCCAGTATCGACGTTAATACCGGTGAGCGATTGGTGCGTATCGACCGGCACCTGAGCGAATACCTGCTGTTCCAGACATTGTGGGTCTTGTTCAAATCACGCTTTACCCACATCCAGCGCCGCAACAACGCCGCATTCGAAACCCAGTCGATCCTCGACGCATGGCAACATCTGCCGGCCAATGTGGTGCGCCCGGAGCGCAATAAACGTGCGCATTTATCCAATGTCTTGTCGCGCAACGAGGTCGAGCGCGATTATGCCTATAACCGCGCATTGTTCGTCCGCATTGCCCAGGGCTGGTATCAGTTCAACCCCAAACTGTGCGTGCGCAGCGGCCAGGGCGATGCGGCAAGCTGGACACCGGTTTATGCCGCGCTGAATCTGCCCTTGATCAATGAATTTTCCATAGTCGATGAATGGCGTGGCGTAAGCGGCGCCGTCGACCGCTGTCTGGCCATGGCCGGGCTGCCGGCACGCACTACCCCGATTGTCGCTGAACGTGCGGTGGCGCGAGATGCCGCCTTGCAACTGCAGCGCACCAGCGCCCGTTCCGAGCCCGCTCCGTGGAGCACGAAACTTGCCAAACAGCAGGAAATTGAACGCATCAGACAGGCCATCGAGGCGCGCAAGAAAAAAACCTGAGCCACGTTTGAGCTGACGTTGATTGCCGCGTGACCCGTTGCCGCTACGCCCCTGGGCAGCGGGGCGGGGCGGATGCTGGGAGTAGATTAAGGCAGCGGGCTGCAAGGCAATCTGGGCGCGGTTTGCAGGCATGGCTGCAAGGCAATGCCAGAGCGGCTTGCAGGGCTGCGTTATGCGCCTTGCCTGAGTTGTTCGATGCGCTGTGGCAGGTCGTCCGGTGCATAAAACACAAATGCCTGTCCTTGCTTGGCTTTGTCCAGCAGGCCCAGGTTTTCCAGCCCCAGCAAGTCGGCGCGTGCGGTCTGGTAGACGATGGCGTGTGATCGTTGATGAGCGTCGACGCCGAGTTGATGCAGCAGGAAAAAGGTAGTGTCGTTGTTGGTTTCGCTGTGCAGATAGGCTTTGACATATTGCGCTGGTGCCTGGCGCAGGATGTGCGAAATCGACACGAATTCCATCAGCCAGTAGCGCCATCGCGGATCAAGGCCAGCAATAGCTACTAATTTATATACAAATTAGTAGCTATTGCCAGCGCTGCCACCCGGCAACCAGCCAGTGTCAATCTGCTTCTGCCAAGTGCTTGAATCAGTTACAATTCGCTCCCTTTCCCCGCTGGTTGCCTGTCCATGTCGCTGTTGCCGCATCAACTTGAATTGCTTGCCCCTGCCAAAACGGCCGAAATCGGTCGTGAGGCGATTTTGCATGGGGCGGATGCGGTGTATATCGGCGGGCCGTCGTTTGGGGCGCGGCATAATGCCTGTAATGAGGTGAGCGAGATCGCCAGACTGGTGGCGTTTGCCCACCGCTTTCATTCGCGCATTTTCGTCACGTTGAATACGATTCTGCATGATGCCGAGCTGGAGCCGGCGCGGGCCTTGATTCACCAGTTGTACGATGCCGGTGTGGACGCGTTGATCGTGCAGGATATGGGCATTCTCGAACTCGATATTCCGCCGATCCAGCTACACGCCAGCACCCAGTGTGATATCCGCAGTGTCGAGAAGGCAAAGTTTCTGGCGGATGTCGGTTTTTCGCAGATCGTGCTGGCGCGCGAGCTGACTATTGAGCAGATTGGCGCGATCCACCAGGCGGTTGGCGACAGCGCCACCATCGAACATTTCATTCACGGCGCCTTGTGTGTGGCCTATTCCGGCCAGTGCAATATCAGCCATGCGCAAACGGGCCGCAGTGCCAATCGCGGTGATTGCTCGCAGGCGTGTCGTCTGCCGTATACGCTGACCGATGCCAAGGGCCGGGTGGTGGCGTTTGAGAAGCACCTGCTGTCGATGAAGGACAACGACCAGAGCGCGAATATGGAAGCGCTGATCGACGCCGGGGTGCGTTCGTTCAAGATCGAGGGGCGCTACAAGGAAATGGGCTATGTGAAAAACATCACTGCCCATTACCGGCTGTTGCTGGACCAGATTCTGGAGCGCCGGCCTGAATTTACCCCGGCCGCCAGCGGCCATAGCCAGATCCTGTTTACACCCAATCCGGACAAGAGTTTCCACCGCGGCCACACCGAATATTGTGCCCACGACCGCAGCGAAAACGTCGGCTCCTTTGATTCGCCGTCGTTTGTTGGCGTTGGCCTGGGCCGGGTGACGCAACTGGGGCCAAACTGGTTTGAGCTGGAGGCGTTTGAGCCGATGGCCAATGGTGATGGCCTGAATTACATGAAAAAGCGCGAAGTGCTGGGCCTGCAGGCCAACACCGTCGAGCGCATCGGCAAAGGCGCCGAGGGCGACATCTGGCGCGTGTTTCCCAATGAGCCGATGGCGACGCTGGAAGGCCTGAAAGTGGGCATCGCCATCAGCCGCAACCGTGATCATGCCTGGGAACAGGCGCTGACGCGCAAATCCGCCGAGCGTTTTGTCGATGTCTGGCTCAAGTTGCAGGACAACGAACAGGGCCTGCTGCTGACGGCAACCGACAGTGATGGCTGCAGCGCCAGCGCGCAACTGGGGATGCCGCTGGAGCCGGCGCAGAACCGCGACAAGGCAGAAGCCACGCTGCGCGACAATCTGGCCAAACTCGGCAACACCCTATTCAAGGCGGTGGATGTGAGCCTGCAGTTGCAACAGCCGTGGTTTGTGCCTGCATCCAGCATCAACGCGCTGCGGCGTGAGGTGATCGAAAAGCTGGAAGCGACACGTATCGCCGCCTGGCAACGGCCCGAGCGCAAGGCGCCGGTCGAGCCGCCAGCGCTATATCCGGAACAATCGTTGAGTTATCTGGCCAACGTCTACAACGCCAAGGCGCGTCAGTTTTACGAAAAACACGGGGTAAAACTGATTGCCGCCGCCTACGAGGCGCACGAAGAAGCCGGCGAAGTCAGCCTGATGATTACCAAACATTGCCTGCGTTTTTCGTTCAACCTGTGCCCGAAACAGGCCAAGGGTGTGAAAGGCGTGCAGGGGCAGGTGAAAGCCGAGCCGATGACGCTGATCAACGGCGACGAAAAGCTGACCTTGCGTTTTGACTGCAAACCGTGCGAGATGCACGTGGTCGGCAAGATGAAAAAACACATTTTCAACGCCCCGCCGCCGTCGAGTGTGCCGGTGGCGCCGTTGACCTTTCACCGCAAGCGCCCTGACTGAGTCGCTACACCTGTACGTTATTGAATAGCCACCATGCCGCCAACCGGAGCCGCAGTATGAACGATTTGCCCGAGATGTCCCCCGAAACCGAACAACAGTTGCAACACTTGCTGGAGCTGGCCGCTGGCGTCGCCATGCAGGAAGGCCGCTTCGAGCCGTTTGCCGAGTGGCTGCTGCATCATCTGACCTACGATGCGCCGGATTTGCTGCCCGGACAGGCATCTCCCTCCGAGCGGCAACAACTGTCCAGCCTGGTCGCCCGCCAGATCTGGAATGCCACCCCCTTGCCGCAAAACCAGTTCCGCCCGTTGCCGTTGCCCAAGCCGCAACGCAACGACCCTTGCCCGTGTGGTTCGGGGCGCAAGTTCAAACAGTGTTGTGCCGAGCTGGAAAACGCCATTCCGGCGATGCCGGTGGAATCGATGTTGCTGCACGTGCTGGCACGCCTGACCCTGAAACAACTGGCTAATCTGCCGCTGAAACATCTATCGCTGGAGGCATTGGCTGAAATTGCCGAGCATTGGATCGAGCAGGGTGATGCCAAGCGGGCGGTGACAATGCTGGAGCCGGTTTTTGTTGATATCAGCCAGCTCGACGAGCGCGCCGAATGGGCGTTCGACATGCTGGCCGATGCCTATATGGACCTCGACAAGCCGAAAAAACGCGTCCAGCTGGTAGAAAAATTGATGGCGGCGCCCAACCTCTGGCTGCGTTCGGCGGCAATGCACCGCCGCGCCACCATGTATGCCGACGATAGCGATTTCGCCGCCGCCTGGCAGGTGTTCAAAGAGGCACAACGGCTGCAGCCGGATAACGTATCGCTGGCGCATCTGGAAGTGCTGCTGCTGATCTGCGAAAACCGCCGCGAAGAAGCCGAATCGCGCGCCACTTTCTGGGTGGCGCGACTAAAGCGGATGGGCGGTTACGATGACCTGATCAACCAGCTGCAACGCATGATCGCCAGTTACGACGCGATTCAGCACGAACTGTCGCCGCAGCCGCCGGTGGAGCTGAATCAGCTGAAAACCCTGCTGGCAGAGGCGCCGCCGGTGACAAGCCTGTATACGCTGCAAGCAGCAGATGACGATGCCGGTGAGCTGACGCCAAGCGCGACACTGGCACAGCTGGAAACCACCTGGGGCCAGCGCTTTTTTGGCGAAGAAAAGTTTGGTGTTGATCCGGAAGAAGCGCTGTTTGACGCGCTGAACCACGCCGATGAATGGCTCGGCTGGCTGCAGGCCAACCCCGCTGCATTGTTGAGCTTTACCATTCTGGAGCAACTGGCGGATGTCGGTATGCTGCTGGCGGGTGAAGACGAAAGCTGGCTGGCCGACTTCATGGCGCCGCTGTCGGCACGTTGTGAAGCGCTGCTGCGTGTGGTGCTGGCAGCCAATCAGGCGGAGCACCATACCCTGCTGTGGGGGCATCTGAATAACCGCCCGGCACTGCGTGCCTTGCAGAATCGCGCCTGGTTGCTGGTGGAGCAGGGTGCCGGGCTGAATCAGGCAACATCGCTGCTGGAATGGTTGCTGCAACTTAATCCGGGCGATAATCAGGGCGCACGTTTCATGCTGGCCAGGTTGTATCTGGGCCAGGGTGAGTCGCAAAAGCTGCTGGAACTGATCGAGCGCAGCCAGGACGATGGTGCGGAAATGATGTATCACCGTGCGCTGGCGCTGGTGTTGCTGCAGCGCGAAAAAGAGGCAGAAAATACGCTGCAGGCTGCGGCCATGGCGTGGCCGGAGGTGCTGAAGTTTTTGCTGGCCGACAAGGTGCGCAAGCCGAAAATCGATGAATTCGGCGTCACCCCCGGCGGCAAGGATGAGGCGTGGTTGTACCGCGACAGTTTTCTGCCATTCTGGAAACAATCAGGTGCGCTGGCGCTGGCTGCCCGTCTGACTTGAAAAGGCGTTTATGCGCATTACCGCCAAAGCCATGCTGGATATTGTGCTCAACCTCACCCGCTTGCGTGATCGTGATGCGCTGGAGCTTGGGCTGGCGGCCGGGCTATACGGGCTGGTGCGGCCGCAGCGTTTGAGTGGCTGGCGTGTTGTTGAGCAGCAGGGTGAAAAACATCTGGCGCAGTGCCTGCAGTTTGACGAAGAATCGCAGCTGCATGTGCCGGAAATCCAGCTCGACATGGACCAGATGCAGCCATTGCAGCACTGGCCTGCTGCCTGGCGCGAGGTGTGCGAAAGCGGCCTGCCGCAGTGTATTGGCGATGGGCAGGACGATACGCTGTTGCTGCCGGTGTGTTTGCCGCACCCGATTCTGCTGATCCAGTTGCACGGCGTGGCGGCGGCGACACAGCAGGCTATACCCGAGTTGCAAGGCTTGCTGCAGGTATACGCCAATCACCTGCGCATGCTGGATTATGCGGAAAAAGACACGCTCACCGGCCTGCTTAACCGCAAGACGTTTGAAACCCACTTCAACAAGCTGCTGGCACTGGAATCGATTTCCGACGAAAAGAACCAGCGTTTCCATCAGCGCAAACGCCATGATGGCGCTGCTCTGTGGCTGGCAGAAATCGACATCGATTTTTTCAAGTCGATCAACGATCGCTTTGGTCATTTGTATGGCGACGAAGTGCTGCTGCTACTGTCAGGCATACTCAAGCGCCAGCTGCGGCTGCAGGACAATCTTTACCGCTTTGGCGGTGAGGAGTTTGTGGTGGTGCTCAGCCCCACCCCGGATGACGATGCGCAACGGGTTTTCGAGCGTTTGCGACAAGCGGTGCAAGAGCATGTGTTTCCACAGGTGGGCAAGGTGACGGTCAGCATCGGCTATACCCGAATCCAGGCCGGCGCCGATGCCAGCACCGTGCTCGGCGCAGCCGACGGGGCGCTCTATTACGCCAAACAGCATGGCCGCAACCAGTGCTGCAACTACGCCACGCTGCTGCAGCAACATCTCACGCCGGAAAAACACCAGGGCAACGATGCCGAACTGTTCTGAGCCGCTGGCCTGCCGCAGCGGCTGTGGCGCCTGCTGTATTGCGCCGTCGATCACCAGCCCGCTGCCGGGCATGCCGCAGGGCAAGCCGGCAGGTGTGCCGTGTATCAATCTGGATGCCGAACTGCGTTGCAAGCTGTTTGGCCGGCCGGAACGGCCGGGTTTTTGCGGGGGATTGCAGCCATCGCAGGAGATGTGCGGCGAGACGCGCGAGCAGGCCTTGACCTGGCTTGCCCATCTGGAAATCACCACCCGACCTATGTAATGCCAGGCTGCAGGCCGCTCTGATACTGGCTTGCAGGCCGGCCTGCAAGCCAATGGCAGCGTGCTGTTCAGGCTGGGTCGGTGGTGGCGGCCGGGGGCAGACGGGTTGCCAGCCAGGCCGGCACATCGGCAGCCGGCATCGGTGCTGCAAACAGGCTTCCCTGTGCCTGGCTGCAGCCTTCGGCCAGCAGGAAATCGCGCTGGCTGGCGGTTTCCAGCCCTTCGGCAACCACGGTCAGCCCCAGGCTGTGCCCCATGGCAATCACGGCACGGCAGATGGCCGCATCGTCAGGATCGGTGAGCAGGTTGCGCACAAACGAGCGGTCGATCTTTACCTGATCCAGCGGCAATTTCTTCAGATAGGCCAGCGATGAATAGCCGGTGCCGAAATCATCCAGCGCAAAGCGCACCCCCATGCCCTGCAAGGCGCGCATTTTGACTACTGCATCGTTGATATTGGCCAGCAGCGCGGTTTCGGTCAGCTCCAGCCGCAGGCGCGCCGGATTGATGCCGGTATGGCGGATCAGGTTGCGGATTTCGTCGACAAACATGGGCAGGCGGAAGTGTTTGGCGCTGATATTGACGGCAATCGACAGGGATGACAGCTGCGGGTGGGCTTGCCATGCCTGTAACTGCTGGCAGGCTTGCAGCAGCACCCAGTGGCCAATCGGCAGGATTTGTCCGGTTTCTTCTGCGATGGCGATGAATTCTGCCGGCATCACCAGCCCGCGCTGCGGGCTGTGCCAGCGGAGCAGCGCTTCCAGGCTGCAGATTTGTCCGGCCATGTCGGTTTGCGGCTGGTAATACAGCGTGAACTCGTGGTTCTCGATGGCCCGGTAGAGGGCGTTTTCCATGCTGATGCGGGCGTTAACGCCGGCCTGCATGTCCGGATCAAAAAAGCGCAGGGTGTTGCGCCCGGCAGCCTTGGCTTGATACATCGCCAGATCTGCACGCTTGAGCAGGGTTTCGATGCTGATTTCGTGCCCCTTGAACAGGGCAATGCCAAGGCTGGGTGTGCTGCGCATATCATGTTTGCCGATGCGGAACGGCGGGTTGAGCGCAGCAATGATGTTGTGTCCGACGGCTTCTGCCTGCGCTGCGGCGTCGTCTGCAGCCGGATGCAGGCCGGCCAGCATGATCACGAACTCATCACCACCGAGGCGGGCCACGGTGTCGCCTTCGCGCACGCTGCGCAGCAGGCGTTTGGCGACTTCTACCAGCAGCAGGTCGCCCAGGTCGTGGCCGAGGGTATCGTTGAGGGTCTTGAAGTTGTCCAGATCGATGAAAATCAGGGCGCCATGCAGCCCGTTGCGGGCGCTGGTGGCCATGCCCTGCTGCAAGCGGTCAAGCAGCAGGCGCCGGTTTGGCAGTGAGGTCAGCGGGTCGTAGAAGGCCAGATTGCGGATTGCTTCTTCTGCGGCCTTGTGTTCGCTGATGTCGCGGTATGCGCCTACATAATGACTGATGCGCCCTTCCACATCGCGCACGGCGGTAATGGTCAGCCATTCCGGGAAAATATCGCCGTTCTTGCGTTTGTTCCAGATTTCGCCCTGCCATTTGCCCGTAGTCAGCAGGCTGGACCACATTTCGCGGTAAAACGCTTCGTCGTGCTGGCCAGAATTGAGAATCGCCGGTGTCTGGCCGATTGCTTCTTCCTGGCTGTAGCCGGATACATCGCTGAAAGCCTGATTGACGCGCACGATGACACCGGATGCATCGGTGACGACCAGGCCATCCTGAATCTGGAATGTGGTGGCGGCAATGCGTAGCTCGTCTTCTGCCTGGCGCCGCTGGCTGATGTCGGCAATCACGCCGACCAGGCCGGTTTCCTGGCCTTTGGCATCCACAAACGGCTTGCCGGTGAGGTGCCCCCAGAATTCGCTGCCATCGGCACGCCAGTAACGGCGCTCCAGATCGACCGACGGAATGCCGCTGGCAAGCAGCGCAAGCATTTTCTTGTGTCCGAGCGCCCGTTCTGACGGGTGGATGTGCGATACGTAGGTGCTGCCAATCATGTCTTGCAGCGTGTAGCCAAACATTTCTGCCATGCGCTGATTGGCGTGGGTGATCACCCCGGCCTTGTTGACCAGGAATATTGCTACGCTGGAAGTGTCGAAAATCTGCTGCAACAAGGCTTCGCGCTCTGCAATTGCCAGCTCTGCCTGTTTGATGGCGGTGATGTCGCTGAACATGGCAAAAGAGCCGGTGAAGTGGCCCTGATGATCGTGCAAGGCGGTGGCAGATACCAGGCACCAGCATTCGCTGCCATCCTTGCGCCGGAAGCGTCGTTCATAGGGCCCGCTCTGGCCCTGATTGCGTTTGGCCATCTGGCTGCGGTGTGCCGCCAGGTCTTCCTCGAACATGAAACGTTCAACTTGCCGGCCGAGCATGTCTGCCTCGCTGTAGCCCAGCATCTGCAACATGGCTGCGTTAACGAAGGTGGTGCGGAACTGGCCGTCCATCGACCAGATGCCTTCGTTGGCCGTTTCAACAATCCGGCGGTAACGTTCTTCGCTCTCGCGTATGGTTTCGGCTGCACGTTTGCGTTCGGTCACGTCCTCGGCAAAGCCGTGATAGGCAATCTGCCCGTCGGCCTGTGGCTGTGGCGCCGCACACAGGTATAACCAGCGAATCCGGCCATCGGGCAGCTGCAGGCGTGTTTCGCGCATCAACGGTTGTTGTTGCTGCAGTGACTGGCGGGCAGCCAGGATGAAATCATCCCTGTCTTGCGGGTGCAACTGCGCCAGCAAAAGGTGTGGTTGCGCCTGCACCTGATCAACCGGCAGGCCGGACAGCAGGGTGATGGCTGCGCTGACGTAGCTGAGTGTGGCATTGCCTTCATGGGTTTGCCGGTAACGGAACACCACCAGAGGCAGGGTGTCGGTCAGGCTGCGCAGATCCGCTTCGGCCTGCTTTTTGGCGGTGATGTTGATCAGCACCCCGGTCAGTCTTTGTGGCGCTCCGTGCTCATTGCATACCACCTGTGCCCGCTCGTGCACCCAGCTCACGCGACCGTTGCGATGGTTTAGGCGGTATTCCAGCTCGTAGGGCTGGCCCAGCCTGATCGCCTCGTCCACCGCCTGTTGCAGTCGCGCCAGGTCGTTGTTGTCGAGCAGTGCGGCATACGTTTGCCTGCCGCTGATGAAGTCGTCTGCACTCACGCCGCACAAGGTTTCGATTGCGCTGCTGATGTGTTCTATCTGCCAGGGCTGTGTCAATGTGCGGCGGAACACCACGCCCGGCATGTTTTCGATCAATGTGCGATAGTCTTCGCGGCTTGCGTGCAGCGCTGCTGCATGGGCTTCAAGCTGCTGCCGGCTGCGCCGGATAGCGTTGACGATCAACCATAACAGTGCGGTGCCACCGATGCCGCCAATCAGAATGCTGTTGGCCAGGGTTGGTTCTACGCTGGCTTCGAATTCCGGCTGGCTGTGAAAACGCAGGCGCCAGTTTTGCTCACCCAGCTGCAGCGGCAGCTCGACCCGGTATTCTGCCCTGTGCTGTGGTGGAGCCATGTGCGAGGCATAAAGCAGTGTTTGCGGCTGCACGTCGCCTGCAAACAGCTCAACGTCAAAGTCGCGGTTATTTTGGGTGAGAATGCTGTGCATCAGGTCGTGTGCGCGAAACGGGCTGTAGACAAATCCCTGCAGTGCAAACTGTCGTTGCTGCAGATTGTTGTGCGGTAAATCGTGCTGATAAACCGGGAAATACATCAGAAAACCCGGCTGGGTATCCTGGTGGGTTTCCTGCACCAGTTGCAGCTTTCCGGTCATCGCCATCTTGCCGCTGTCGCGTGCCCTTTGCATGGCTTGGCGGCGCGTTGGCTCCGAATACATGTCGTAGCCGAATGCCCGCAGATTGCGGCCGCCGAATGGCTCCAGCCAGATGATGCTGCTGTAGATATCGCGTTTGCCGGGCGGGTGAATCCGGTAATGCAGAAAGCCTTCATTCCGGATTGCCGCTTCGTGCGCGGATTTTTGTTCCGGCGCCACTATCTGCGTAAACCCGACACCCTGCACACCGGGCAGGTTCTGCTTCAGATCGAGGCTGGCAACATAAAGCTGCCAGTCCTGCCTGCTCACCGGTTTGCCTGAGGCAAACAGGGCTGCGGCATTGCGCAAGGTTTGCTCGTAGGCCTGCATGCGCGCCAGCAGCGACGAGCGTTCTTGCTCGGCACGATGCCGGAATTGCTCTTCTGCCCTTTGCTGGCTGGCGTGTAATGTCAACAGCCAGGCCGTTAGCGTCAAGCCGAGCATCACCAGCATCACGCCTATCGTGATGCAATGCTGGCGGCAGAAGTTAACGGTTTGCCGAAGCCGGTGTTGATCCGGAACGGGCGTGGGCGTGGTGTGCGTGGCCAAGAGGCGGTTTCCCGGCGGTAGATGTTGTTCATCATAGTACGCGCCGGGGGCCTGGCGATAAAAAAGCCCGGACAATGCCGGGCCGGGGGTGTGCGCAATGCGCTCAGGCGGGCTGTTTTTGCCCGGGCGCCTGCTGGTGCCGGTTAGGCAGGGCATAGCGGAAGATGCGCCACAATACCGAGGCAAACTGCACGCTGAAACGCCCGGTGTTGTAATGCTGGCCATATTTAGCGCAGATCTTGCGGACCTCCACGGACATTTCCGCATAACGATTGGCAGGAATATCCGGGTACAGGTGGTGTTCGATCTGATGGCTGAGATTGCCGCTCATGATGTGAAACAGCTTGCTGCCCTTGAGATTGCTGGAGCCTCGCAACTGGCGCAGATACCAGTGGCCACGGGTTTCGTTCTGCAGCACTGACTGCGGGAACACTTCGGCATCCTTGGTGAAATGTCCACAGAAAATGATTACCCAGGTCCACAGATTGCGGATCAGGTTGGCGAGGATGTTGCCGCACAGCACCGCCACAAAATGTGGTCCGGCCAGCAGCGGAAAAATCACGTAATCACGCACCGATGTGTGACGCAGCTTGTGCCAGAACGGCTGGAAGCGTTCGCCAAACTCGGCCTTGCTCATCTTGCCATTGAGCAGGCGGTTCATTTTCAGATGCTGGATCGCCACGCCGTACTGGAACAGGATTGCCAGCAGCAGCGCATACAGCGGCTGCAGCAGGAAACCCGGATTCCAGCGCTGTTCCGGAAACAGGCGCACCAGCCCGTAGCCCAGATCCTTGTCCTTGCCGAGAATATTGGTGTAGGTGTGGTGCTCGTAGTTGTGGGTGTAGCGCCAGAAATCGGCCGGGCAGGCGTGATTCCATTCAAAGCGCTTGCCACAGAATTCCGGTTCGTTCATGAAGTCGAACTGGCCGTGCATCACATTGTGGCCCAGCTCCATATTGTCGATGATTTTCGACACCCCCAGCAGCAGCACGCCAAGGATGAAGGTGGGAGGGAAGAAACCGGCGAACAGCATCAGCCGGCCAGCCAGTTCGGTGATGCGCACGCTGGTACGGATACGACGGATGTAGGTGGCATCGCGTTCACCGAGCGTGGCAACGGTGCGATGACGCAACTGATCCAGCTCGGCGCCGAAGGCGTCGATTTCACTTGCGGTCAGGGTTCGGTTAGATTTCATGCAGGCTGCTCCGTTTTTAAAGATCAAGCGTGACGTCGGAAACCGGCGTCGACACGCACAGGCGAATCATTTCGCCCGGTTCGGATGAGGTTTCGCCGGTCAGCAGATTGGTTACCGTGCCCGATTCCTTTTTGCAGACACAGCTGAAACAGATGCCCATACGGCAGCCATTGGCCGGTTTCAGCCCGTGTGCTTCGGCCTGTTGCAGCAGATTGACCCCGCTGCTGCCCTGCTGCTGTTTGCCGGAACGGCTGTAAGACAGCGCAACCGGATGCACGCTGCTGTTGTCTGGCAATGCCGGTGGGCTGAAGGCTTCTGTGAGCAATGGTTGTGTGTAACCACGTGCCTGCCAAACCTGTCTGACAGCGCTGGTCAGGCTGCTTGGGCCACAGGCAAAGGCTGCGCGCCGTTGTGCATCCGGCACACGTTGCGTCAGCTGCTGATCGTCAAAAACGATCGGTGGCTGGCCCGGGTGGTCGGTCAGAATCGTCTGCAGGGTGAAATTGGGCATTTTTGCGGCAATCTGCGCCAGCTGCTGCTGAAATGGCAGTGTCGCGGCGTCGCGCGCGTATTGCAGCAACACCACATCTGCGTGTTGATAGCGGTGAGCCAGATGTTGCAGCCACGACATCACCGGGGTGATGCCGCTACCGCCTGCCACCAGCAACAGGGGCTGATTGCAGGGCAGTTTCTGCGTGCCGAACGCCTGGCCGATTTCGATATGGTCACCGGTTTTCAGCTTGTCGTGCAGCCAGTTGGAAACCAGCCCGCCCGGAACACGTTTTACCGCAAACTGGATTTCACCTGCCGGGTTGGGGGTATTGGTCATGCTGTAGCTGCGGCTGTGGCGAACACCGTTGATTTCGGCATACACCTGCAAATGCTGGCCTGCTTCGAAGCCACGCCAGTTGCCGTTGGGTTTCAGCGTAAAGGCGAGCATATCTGCCGCAACCGGTTCGATTTTCGTCACCCGGCAGATAACCCGCGACCAGCGCCAGGTTGGATTGATACGGCGGGCGTAAAAATCAAACGTGGCCTCGTCCACCAGCGGGCTGAGCCAGCGGGTGAAAGAGAGGGTGTGCGATGCAGTGTTGCTCATGAATGATCCATTTGGGTGAACGTTTGTGCGCGAATTTGCCATGCCATGATCGGATAGTCAACAAATGTTTACTGAAATTAAGTTTCTGTGACGCATGCCTTTTGTCACTTTTCTGCGTTAGTGCGCCGGGTTCGACCAAGTGTTGACAATCTGTTAAATTCGCGGAAATTTTTTGAGTGAACACCCATGCTGCCGCGCGCCGAAAAAAAACTGCAAACCCGACATACCTTGTTGCAATCCACGCTGGATTTGATGGATGGAGGGCGCGGCTTCTGCGGTTTGAGCCTGCGTGAGGTCACCCGCCAGGCTGGCGTGGTACCGGCCGCGTTTTACCGGCATTTTGAGGATATGGACCAGCTGGGGCTGGCGCTGGTGCAGGAATCCACGCAGTCCCTGTTGACTGCAATCCGGCAGGTGCGCCACAACGAGCTGGAGGTGGGGGGGGCAATTGATGCTTCGGTGCGGATTTTTCTCGATCATGTGGAAGCCAACCGCCAGCACTTCATGTTTCTGGCGCGCGAGCAATTTGGCGGTTCGTCCTTGGTGCGACAGGCGATTACCAATGTCTACCGTCAGTTTTCCAATGATCTGATGGCCGACCTGGCCGATATGAGCCGACTCAAACATCTGGATCGTGAAGATCTGGCCATTCTCTCGGATCTTTTGATCAAGGCTGTTTTTTCATCCTTGCCCGATGTGCTCGATCATCTGGAGAGCCCCGCTACGGCGCCGTTTGATCCGCAGTCGGCGCTGGTGCACAAGCTGCGCTTCATCATGATTGGTGCCAAGCATTGGCTGGGTATTCGTGGTGGCAAGGATCAGCGGCTCTGAGCTTGTGGCAACCAGTTGTGGATTTGCTGTACCACCCACGCGGCATCGTCCAGTGGCAGATCGTGCCCGGCCCAAGGGTGGACGGCAATCGCCGTGCGCCAGTGGTGGGCGAGCGAGAGCGAGCAGCGATGATCAACCAGCTGATCCTTTGCGCCGGCCAGCACCAGTAAGGCTGCTGCTGGCGCCTGCCTGGGGGCGCTGAAGCGTGCCGCTGCCAGTAGCTGGCGCAGTGCGTTGCTGCGGCTGACCGGGTGCTCCTGTTGCCAGCGATACCAGTCAGGCAGCACGCTCGCATCCGCGCGGTTGCTGGTCAGGCGCAAAATCAGCTTTTCAAATTCCTCGCCACGCCGGCTGCGTAGCCCCTGGCCAAGCAGGGCTGGATAATTGCGTGGCTGCAGCCGACGATAAAACGGACTGAATGGCCGCATGCTGGTGTTGATCAACACGCAGCGCTGCACTTGTTGCGGATGGCGTGCAGCCCAGTCGCTTGCAACCATGCCGCCCAGCGAAAGGGCCACCAGTGCAATTGGGCCGTTGATGCCGCGCTGTTGCAGCTGGGCCCGGCACTGTTCAACCATGTCGCTCACCCGCGACGGGCTGGGTTGCTGGTAGAGGCTGCCATTGCCGGGCAGGTCGATGGCAAGAACCGGCTCGTTTTTCCTGGCAGCCTGCAATTGCGGGACAAAATCGCCCCAGTGACGAGTTTCGCGCATCAGGCCGCGCA
>JAUPTR010000288.1 GCA_030917985.1 Pseudomonadota bacterium
TTAATATCAGCTATCCGTCCACGCAGCAGCCGTTGCCGCTATTGGCGGATACATACGTCGATGCTGCAGTGCAGGGCTGTCGTAATCAGTTTGCGCCACGCATTCATTTTGTCACCCACAGCATGGGCGGGATTCTTGCCCGCTGGTATTTGCAGGGCCATGAAATACCCGAGGCAGGCAGAGTGGTGATGCTCAGCCCGCCCAATCATGGCTCTGAATGGGTTGACTGGCTGCGCGACAATTTTCTGATGAAGCCATTGCTCGGGCCTGCGGGGCTGCAACTATCCACCGACAGCGAGCTTCTGCGCGGTCTCAAGCCTTTACGGCTGGAGATCGGGGTGATTACCGGAAGTGGCGGACGTGGCTGGTTTGGTATGCCAGAGCCCAACGACAATGCCGTGACGGTTGCCAGTGCGCAACTGGAAGAAATGCAGGATTTCCTGGTGGTTCCACACAACCACGTCAGTATCCGCCGCAGCGAACACGTGCTGCGGCAAACGCTGGCTTTCCTTCGCGATGGCCGGTTTGCGCCAGCGCCACCGGCGCCGTCCTCGCTACCCGCTCCTGTTCAGGAGGAGATTGTCGGGGCCATATTGCCGCAGGTTGCGGGCCTTCCCTAACTGGTGGCGGGTTTGTCTGCCTTGTTTTTCAGGCGCAGTGCCTTGGCAGGATCGGGTTTGCTGCGCTGATTCATCCGGTTGAGCCGCCGGCGGATTTCATCCGAGTCCATCCAGATGTCTTCTCCACGCAGAATGCTGTCGATTTCCTCGCGTGTCAGAAAAGGATGGCAGATACGTGACATGGTCTTTTCAAACCATTTGCCTATCGCCAGTACCTGAGCGTGCTGCTCGTTGCCTTTGCCAATAATGCTGCTTGAGTAGTTGTGAAACATCAACTGGCAATTGTCGTGCACGATCAGTTCGTGCCCGGCGAGAAAAATCATGGCACCCATCGAATAGGCGCGGGCTTCCAATACCGTAATTACGTGCGCCTTGGAGGCGCTGATGTTGTTGATGATTTGCAGTCCGGTGTCAAAATTGCCGCCGGGCGTATTAAGGTGCAGCAGGATCATGTCGTTTTCGCCAGCCGTGCGCAGCGTGTTCAACAAGTCTGTGTATGCCAGCGGCGGGCCGATTTCGTCGCTGAGATAGAACGATATCTGCCGCAGTGTCAACTGCGTTTCATGGCGCCTGAACAGAGGCGTCTCGGTATTTGTTGTTTCTTCATCTTCATCCGGCTTGGCATCGGGCAGGCTGGGGTAGCGTCGGGTCATGGCAGGGTGGCCTGTGTCAGATTAATGGCTTTGCTGATAACTGTAGAATATATGGCTATTCAATTTCTGGATCGAATCATGCCGAATATCGTGTCTTTCTCACAACAATCGCCCGATCCCGTGTTTGACCGTCCTCGGCCAGAGCGCCTGCTTGCGGGTAATCCGCTGCGCACTACCTGGAATCATTATGACCGTGCTGGCGGTAAGTTCAGTTGTGGTGTCTGGAAATGTGAACCTGGATGCTGGCGGATTGAGTTTGCGCCAAACAAGGATGAGTTTTTTTGCGTGATCGAGGGCAGGGTAAGGCTGCATCAGGAAGATGGCGTAACCATTGATATTGGCCCAGGCGAGGCTGCGGTTATTCCGGCTGGTTTTGTCGGAAAGTTTGAAGTACTTGAAACCGTTAAAAAATATTACGTGATTCAGGACTGCTCCATGACAGACTGATCCGGCATATGAGGTATCTGCACTTATTAGTGTGCGTCCTCTAAAGGAAATCCCTAGACTGGCTGCAAGTGTTAAGCAGATGTAGTGAGACCGAGCATTGCCTCTGCTACCAGAATCCGGCCACAAAGCCGGAACATGATGGGTTAAACGAATTTTTTACCGGAGGATATTATGGTAGTCGTTGAAAAAATCAAATCGATCGCTTCGAACGTTGCTGACAACAAACTGGCTCAGAATGCCAAAGACACCGCTCAGCAAGTATGGTGGGCTGGTCTGGGCGCCGTTGCCCGCGTTCAGGAAGGTGGCAACAAGGTATTTGCTGAACTGGTGAAAGAAGGCGAAGCCGTTCATCAGCGTACTCGCAAAACCATCGAAGACAACGTTTCCAAAGGTTCTTCGGTTGCTTCCGACAAATGGGGCAAAGTTGAAAAAGTTTTCGAAGAGCGCGTTGCTAAAACACTGAACAAAATCGGTGTTCCGAGCCGCGATCAAGTTGAAGAACTGAACAAGCGCGTTGCTGAATTGTCGAAGCTGGTTAAAAAACTGGCTGAGCAAGAGCAGGCTTAATTAAGGTTTTCCTCTGAACCCTTGCCGGATCAGCGAGGGGGATGAGTCCAGAATTGCGGCGGGGGTACCCCCCCGCTGCAATATTCCGGCGGGGCTCTATCCCGCCGTGTCTCTCCGATCCTTGTCCTATGTCGCTTGGTCTGCCTTCGGGCAGACCGTTTTTTTTCGGAAAGCTGCATCAGTATACGCTAAAGCCGATGCTTGTACAGCTTGCCCCGGAACGGTCCAACGATGCTATTATCATCGCTGCTCTGCAGGCCAATACGGATGCGGTTGTCGGCAGTATCGCCCGCAGATTCCGGCGGGTCGTGTGTCCGGCATGCCAGAAAAAAGCCCGATACAAGAGGTGGAGATGGAGAAAAAACCACGGCGCAGAACGCCGGAGCGGATCATCGAGGCCAGCCTGGCCTTGTTTAACGAGTTGGGTGAGCCAAACGTCACCATGGCGGCGATTGCGGACGAACTCAATATCAGCCCGGGTAATCTTTATTACCACTATCGGGACAAAGAACAAATCGTCAATGCGCTGTTTGCCGAGTTTCGCCGGGAAATGGAGGAGTTGACCGACAATACCTTTTCCGAACCGATTTCGGTTGAAGATATCTGGCTGTTTCTGCATCTGCTTTTCGAAAAAATCTGGAATTACCGTTTTCTCTACCGCGATCTGGTCGACTTGCTCAGCCGTTATCGGGTGCTGGCCGCCCAGTTCAAGCAGGTATTGGGGCTGGACGCCAAGCTGATTGCCGAGTTGTGTCAGGGCTTGGTTGAGTCAGGAGAGATGCGCGCGTCGCTGGGAGAAATCCAGACGCTGGCGGTGAACATGACGGTGATTGCCACATATTGGTTGTCCTTTGCGTTTGTCCGCAATCCTCGCGGCAAAATGGACAGTGAGGAGCTGAGCAGCGGCGTGTATCAGGTGATGTCACTGCTGACGCCATTCCTGAGTGACGACGCGCGGCGCCATGTTGAAGCGGTATCGCTGCAATATCTCGAGGAATGACATGATCCAGGTTTACGGTCACGCCAGAACCCGTAGCCTGAGGGTGTGCTGGGCGCTGGAAGAAATCGGCGCCGAATACCGGTTCATTGATGTCGATTTGCCTTCTGGTGCCGCAAGGCGTGAGCCCTTTATCAGTCTGAATCCGGGCGGCAAAGTGCCGGTATTGCTTGATGGCGATCTGGTGCTGACCGAATCGCCTGCCATTGTCACCTATCTCGGGGATCAGTACGCTCCCGGAAAGCTGGTGCCAGCGGTGGGGACGTTATTGCGGGCGCGTTATGAGCAGTGGAGTTACTTTGCCGTGACCGAGCTGGAACAACCCTTGTGGACCATGGCAAAACATCGCTTTGCCTTGCCCGAAGCGCGCCGGGTTCCTGCCATGATTGACTGTGCGGTATGGGAATTCGGCAGGACATTGAAGATTCTGGAAAAGGGCTTGCAGGGTCCGTATATCCTTGGTGATGCCTTCTCGGCGGCGGATATCTTGCTGGGCCATACTTTGCTCTGGGCGCAGGCATTCAAACTGGAGATGAGCTCTCCGACGCTTCTTGATTATCTGCAACGCTTGTCATTACGGCCCGCTCTGGCGCGCGCTATGGCGCGTGAAGCAGCTGCCTGAGTTGTGGCTGTATCTGTGTTTGCTTTTTTTGTGCCTGGAAAACGACCGTTTGTCGTTTGCCTGTCCTGTTTGTCGTTCCATTCCTGCAACTGCTGAATAACTGGCTAATAATGAATTCATCCCGTTAAATCAAAGGGGTGGATCATGCTGGTTATCATGAATCGTGGCGCAAGCGAGGCCCAGATCAGCGCTGTAGTGGAGAAAATCCGTGCAGCTGGCTTGACTGAGCATCTTTCCAAGGGCGTTGAGCGCACCATCATTGGCGCCATCGGCGAAGAGCGCAAGCTGGAGCCGGAAGCCTTCGAGTTGCTGCCCGGTGTTGAGCAGGCCTTGCACATCGTCAAGCAATACAAGATAGTTGCCCGAGAGTGGCATCCCCAGGACAGTGTCGTCGATATTCGTGGTATTCCGCTGGGGGGCAATAGCGTGCAAATCATTGCCGGGCCGTGTTCGGTGGAAACCCAGGAGCAGATGGACCTGGCCGCGGCCGGGGTTGCGGCTGCAGGATGTCGTTTGATGCGGGGTGGGGCTTTCAAGCCGCGCACCAGTCCCTATGCCTTTCAGGGGCTGGGCAGCAAGGGGCTGGAGTATTTCCGCCATGCCGCAGACAAACATAATTTGCCGATTGTGACCGAGCTGATGGATGTGCGCATGCTCGAAACCTTTCTGGAATGGGATGTCGACGTGATCCAGATTGGCACCCGCAATATGCAGAATTTCGATTTGCTGAAAGAGGTCGGGCGCGTCAACAAGCCGGTCATCCTCAAGCGCGGCATGTCTGCGACGATTTCCGAATGGCTGATGGCGGCCGAGTATATTGCCGCCGGAGGCAATCACAATATTATTTTCTGCGAGCGAGGCGTGCGTTCATTCGAGACAGCGTATCGCAATATGCTCGATGTGACGGCGATACCCGTGCTGAAGCGCGAAACCCACCTGCCGGTGATTGTTGATCCCAGTCATGCGGGAGGCAAGGCGTGGCTGGTGCCGGCGTTGTCGCGTGCTGCTGTCGCGGCGGGGGCCGATGGATTGCTGGTGGAAATGCATCCCAACCCCTGCGAGGCATGGTGTGATGCGGATCAGGCATTAACACCGCAGGAATTGCAGGAGCTTGTTGCTGTGTTGCGACAGATTGCCGGCACACTCGGTCGCAGCTTGTGTTAGGTCAAAGGCTTTCGTCCATCGAACCGGTTAAAGTAAACGAATCTTTTGGCAAGGAGTGCATATGAGCGATAGCGAAGGCAGTTTTGTGATTACCCTGGAGCAGCAAAAGGATTTCCAGTTTCTGGTGAAATGGGATAACCCGAATGTTCCCGAGCTGCTGGTCGATGAGGCTGCGCCCCTGGGGGAAGACGCCGGCCCCAACCCAAGCAGGATTCTGTCGCTGGCGGTGGCCAATTGCTTGTCTGCCAGCCTCTTGTTTGCCTTGCGCAAGTTCAAGAATCAACCTGAGCCGCTCAAGGCTACGGTGACCACGCAGATGGTACGCAATGAAAAGAACCGCCTGCGTGTGGGCAAAATTGCCGTAGATATCCAGATGGGAGCGGCAGCGGCTGATTTGCAGCATCTGGAACGGGTGCTGGCGCAATTCGAGGATTTCTGTGTGGTGAAGGAGAGTGTGCGCAGCGGTTTTGCCGTCGATGTGACAGTGCGTGACGGCAGTGGCGTGATTGTGAAACAGCCTTGATTGTTTTATCCTTTCTGGCTTTCGTCGCCGGCGGTGTTACCGCCGGTCTGTTTTTTTCGGCGCCGCCTTCGGTTTCTGCCACATTCCGCTTTTGAATTCCTGAAGCCTTCTGCCGCGGCGCCCGATTCTTCTACCGCAATCCATGACTACAACAAACAAGATTAATAAACTGGTGGTGATCGGCGTTGGCCTGATTGGTGGATCCTTTGCGCTGGCGCTGAAGCGTGCGGGCCTGGTAAATACCGTTACCGGTGTGGGTCGATCGCCTGCCAATCTGGATACTGCCCTGCGTTTGGGCGTGGTCGATGAAATCTGCGTGGATCCAGCCAGCGCCGTGGTTGACGCCGACATGGTATTGCTGGCTGTTCCCGTTGGCCAGATGGCTGGTGTCATGGCTGCCATCGCACCGGCTTTGCCTGAATATGCCGTGGTGAGTGATGCGGGCAGCACCAAGCAGGATGTGGTCGCTCTGGCACGCCAATTCCTGCCGCAGCATCTGCCGCGTTTTGTTCCGGCACATCCGATTGCCGGCGCCGAGAAAAGTGGCGCCGAAGCCGCGCTGGTTGATCTGTATTACAACAAGAATCTGGTGATTACGGCCTTGTCCGAGAATACCGCTGATGCCATCAAGCGGGTGCGGGATCTGTGGCTGGCCTGTGGCGCCAGAATCCGCGAAATGACGCCCGCCGAGCACGATGGGGTATTTGCCGCCGTCAGCCATCTACCGCATTTGCTGGCATTTGCGCTGGTGGATGAAATTGCCGCCAAACCGAATGCAGAGCAGTGCTTCCGCTTTGCTGCATCAGGTTTTCGCGATTCAACGCGCATTGCCAGCAGCAGTCCGGAAATGTGGCGCGATATCAGTCTTGCCAACCGCAATGCCTTGCTGGAAGAGTTGCAGCAATATCAGCAGCAATTGACGCGTTTGCAGATGTTGCTTGCCAATGCCGATGGTGAAGGCATGCTGGCAATGTTCACGCGCGCGCGCGATGCCCGCAATCACTGGCTGACTGAAATTCTCGGTTCTGGCAAAGCCGAATAAATCCCTGTTTTCCGGCTACTGAACTCATGCTGTTGCGCATTGTTGCAATCATTTTTCCCATTGCCGCAATGGTGCTGGCCGGTTTTGCCTATGGTCGCTGGCGCCGGCCGGATATGCGCTGGCCGAACCAGATCAATATGGAAATCCTTACCCCGGCGCTGATTCTGGCTGCGCTGGCCGGCAAGGATTTTCAGTTGGCGCGTTATGCCGATCTGGCACTCGGCGGCACACTGGTTGTATTGGGGTCTGGCCTGCTGGCATGGCCGGTGGCACGTTTCTTGAAGGTAGAGGCCAAAACCCTGGTGCCGCCGATGATGTTCAACAACAGCGGCAATATGGGTATCCCACTGCTGTTGCTGGCGTTTGGCCCAGCCGCTTTGCCGGGCGCGGTGATTCTGTTTCTGGTGGAGATGATCCTGCATTTCAGCCTGGGATTCTACTTGCTGGATCATTCCGCCCGCTGGTGGACATTTTTGCGTCAGCCGGTGATGCTTGCCACGGCCATTGGGCTGTTCATCAGTTTCAGCGGTTGGCACCTGCCTGATCCGCTATTCCACGCAGTCAAAATGCTGGGCGATGCCTCGGTGCCTCTGGCACTGTTCTCGCTGGGCGTGCGCATGGTTGATATCTCGTTCCGCGATTCGCGGCTGGGTATCATCGGCGGCTTGTTGTGCCCGCTTTCCGGATTGCTGATGGCGTCGCTGTTTTTGTGGCTGCAGCCATTACCCCATCAGCAACAGGATTTGTTGTGGCTGTTTGCGGCCTTACCGCCGGCAGTGCTGAATTTCCTGGTTGCCGAACGTTTCCGTCAGGAGCCGCACAAGGTGGCATCGATCGTGTTGATCGGCAATCTGCTGAGCCTGCTGGTAATGCCAGCGGTCATGTATCTTGTGCTTTGATATCAGTACCGGTTCAGTGATTGTCATGCCGGCAGTTTTCAGCATGGGTGCATGCGGCGCAGGGTGGGTGGTGTGTTGGCAGAATCAGGGGGCTGGCATGAAAATGCATGCCAGGCTGCAGGCCGCTCTGGTATTGCCTCTCAGCCCGGCCTGCAGCCCAATACCGGCGCGGCTTGCGGCGTGCTACAGGCTGCTAGGGCTTGGCGCTGTCTTGCCCTGGCCTATTGGCGTTTTGTTTTTTGCTTCAACAGGGGTTGTAGTTGTTGCAGCACCTGTTTCGCAATCAATGGCTGTGCCTGGGCATTGGGATGAATGCCGTCAGCCAGGAAATAGTCGGGTTTTTCGGCAAAACCCTCCAGCAGAAAAGGCATGAACGCGGTGTTGTTTTGCCTCGCCAGACGCTGATACATGTCGCTGAACTGGCGGGTGTAGGCTGCGCCATAATTGGGTGGCAGCATCATGCCGATCAGCAATGTCGAGGCGCCGGCAGCCCGGGATTGTTTCAGCATGTCGGCCAGGTTTTTTTCTGCCTGGACCAGCGGCAATCCGCGCAGCGCATCGTTGGCGCCCAGTTCCAGCAGCACGATTGCCGGCTTGTGCTGCTGCAGGGTTTGCGCCAGCCGGGCCAGCCCACCCGCAGTGGTTTCACCACTCACGCTGGCATTCACCACCCGGTATTGCGGCGCCAGCTTCTGCTCCAGCAGGCGTACCCAGCCCTGGCCTGCCGGCAGGCCGTAAGCGGCACTCAGGCTATCGCCATATATCAGAATCAGCGGTGCTGCATGTAACATGCTGGCTGTACACAACCCGAATAGCAGACAGATCAATTTCCACATGTTGCCTAACCATTCCTTTCAAGATCCCCGGACGCCGATTCTGCAGGTTAGCGGACTGGGCAAGCAAGTGCCTTTTGCCGATCAGCAATTGACGATACTGGCGAATATCAATCTGGCGATTGCGCCGGCCGAATCACTGGCGATTGTTGGCGCCTCCGGCTCTGGCAAATCCACCCTGCTGGGCTTGATGGCAGGCCTGGATTTGCCCAGTGCCGGCAGTGTGATGATCGATGGCGTGGATCTGACACGCTTGAGTGAAGACGGCCGCGCCGCGTTGCGCGCACACAAGGTCGGCTTTGTTTTTCAATCGTTTCAGCTGGTGCCGGCGCTGACCGCGCTGGAAAATGTCATGTTGCCACTGGAGCTGGCCGGCAAGCCCGAGGCCCGCAGCATTGCAGGTGATTGGCTGCAGCGGGTAGGGCTGGGCCAGCGTTTGCAACATTATCCCAAGCAGCTTTCCGGCGGAGAGCAGCAGCGGGTGGCGCTGGCACGGGCATTTGCCGGCAGCCCGAAAATCCTTTTTGCCGATGAGCCCACAGGTAATCTCGATTTTGCCACCGGCCGGCAGATCAGCGATTTGTTGTTCAGCCTCAACCGGCAACTGGGCACCACGCTGGTGCTGGTAACCCATGACCAGCAACTGGCGGCACGTTGCGGGCGGCAGATTCGTCTGCATGGCGGTGAACTGGTAACGGAAACATCATGAATCCCGCAAGTTTGCGTTTTGCTGTGCGTATGTTGTGGCGCGATTTGCGCGCCGGCGAGTTGCTGGCCGTTTTTGTTGCGCTGGTGATCGCTGTGGCGGCCTTGTCCGGCGTCAATCTGTTTGCCGATCGCATCCAGCGTGCGCTGAAAATCCATGCTGCCGAACTGCTGGCGGCCAATCTGCTGATCAATAGTGACCACCCAGTGCCGCAGCACTTTGCCGATGAAGCACGGCGGCGTGGCTTGCGTCTTGCGGAAACCCGGGTATTTTCCAGTATGGCCTTGCACGCGCAGGGGGCACAACTGGTTACAGCCAAGGCGGTATCTGCCGGCTATCCACTGCTTGGTGAGCTGCAATTGGCTGCGCCCGCGCAGCACGCTGCCGGCGCACCGCCACCGGGGCAAGTCTGGGTGGATGCGCGCATGCTGCAACGCAGCGGCCTGCGTATCGGCCAGACATTGCAGTTGGGTAACAGCCAGTTCACGGTGGCGGGAGTGGTGAGCCGTGAGCCGGATGCGGCACTGGATCTGTTCAGTTTTGTGCCCCGCGTATTGCTGAACGTGGTGGATTTGCCCGCTACCGGGCTGATCACACAAGGCAGCCGGGTGCGTTATCGCTTGCAGATGGCCGGGCCAGCGCAGGAGATTGCCGACTACCGACGCTGGGCCGAACCTAAACTGGGGCGTGGTGAACGCATTGAAGACATCAGTGATGCGCGCCCTGAAGTCCGGTCTGCCATGCACAAGGCGCAACGTTTTCTGGGACTGGCATCGATGGTTGCCGTGGCACTGGCAGTAATTGCAATTGCGTTGGCAACACGCCGTTATGTGCAGCGGCACCTCGATAGCGCAGCGATCATGCGTTGCCTTGGCGCCAGCCAGTCGCAGCTGTGGCGCATCTATCTGTGGCAGTTTTTGCTGCTGGCGCTGGTGGCCGGCCTGGTTGGTGCCATTGCCGGGGCCTTAATGCAAATGCTGCTGGTGAATATGCTCGGTTCACTGGTCAATGCCGGTTTGCCGTCACCCGCATATGGTTTGCTGTTGCAGACGGTGTTGCTGGGTATGGCAACCATGCTGGCATTTGCCGTGCCGCCACTATGGTTGTTACGCGACGTGCCGACCTTGCGCGTGTTGCGCCGTGATCTGGGCGATCTGTCGCGGCGCGGTTATGTCAACGGTCTCGCATGGCTGGCGCTGGCAGGATTACTGTACTGGCAGGTTGCTGATGCGAGTGTGGCAATGTACGGTATTGCCGGCTTTGCCGTGGCAGCTCTGCTGGCGCTGGTGCTGGGCTGGCTGATGCTGCAGCTGTTGCGGCGCTTGCCCTGGCAGCCTGGCCTGGGCTGGCGTTATGGCCTGGCCAATCTGCAGCGGCGGCAGATGTTGACGCTGATCCAGATACTCTCATTGTCGCTGGGTTTGATGGCCCTGCTGGTGCTGACGCTGGTGCGTGCCGAGCTGCTGCAGGCCTGGCGCCAAAGCGTGCCGGCCGATGCTCCCAATCGTTTCATCATCAATATCCAGAACCATCAATTGCCAGTGCTGCAGCAGCAGTTTGCCAATGCAGGCCTGCCCGTTCCGGAATTTTTTCCGATGATCCGTGGCCGGCTGCTGTCGATCAACGGTAAGCCGATTGATGTTGCCCGATACAGTGAAGAGCGGGCGCGTAATCTGGCCGAACGCGAATTCAATCTGTCATGGATGTCCCGACTTCCGGGAGATCAACCTTTGCTGGCAGGAAAGGACTGGCCTGCCGCCACGCAAAGCTCCGGATTTTCGGTGGAAGTCGGCCTGGCACAAACACTGGGCATTCGTGTCGGCGATCGCCTTGTCTTCGATGTGGCAGGCACGCAGGTAGCCGCCCCGGTTGCCAATCTGCGCAAGGTCAACTGGGATAACTTTCGCGTCAATTTCTTTGTGATCGCCACGCCGGATTTATTGCAGCAACAGAGTTCGGGCTGGATCTGCAGCTTTCATCTCCCTTCATCGCATCAGCCCTGGATGGATGGCGTAGTGCGGCAATTGCCGAATCTGAGCGTCATCGACGTCAGCCTGATCTTGCGCGAGGTGCAGGGCATTATCGAGCGGGTGGTGCAGGCGGTGCAGTTTGTGTTTTTGCTGACACTGCTGGCCGGCATGATTGTCTTGCATGCCGCCTTGGCTGCGACACAGGATGAGCGCCTGCGCGAGAGCGCGATTCTGCGTACGCTGGGTGCCAGCCGGCGACAGATTCTGATGGTGATGCTTGCCGAATATGCGCTGATTGGTGCCTTGTCCGGCATGGTTGCCATGCTCGGGGCTGGTGGGCTGGGGTGGGCGTTGTCGGTCAAATTGCTGGAGTTACCCTACAGCCCATCGTTATGGCTACCCGTCGTTGCGCTGGGTGGTGGCGTGCTGCTGGTGCTGTTGGTGGGCTGGCGCAGCATTCGCCAAGTATTGCGCGTGCCACCTTTGAAAACCTTGAACCAGATGGGATGACGCATGGATGAAATGGTCTTGCGGGCAATGGAAAAATGGCCGAATGTGCCCGCCGTATTCGGCTGGCTGCGCCTGGATCGGCGTGGGCGCTGGTGGATTCGTAATGAATTGCTCAGCAACCCCGTAATGATCGATTTTATTGGCAGGAATTATCTGGCTGATGCCTTTGGCCGATATTATTTTCAGAATGGCCCGCAAAAGGTGTTTGTTGAACTGGAAGCGACACCGTGGATCTACAGCCTGACGCCTTCCAGTAACGCCCAGATGTCCGTATTTACTGATCAAACCGGCGTGCAAGCCTTGCCTGAAGCGGCTGGTATTGACGATGAAGGTGCTCTCTATCTGCTCTGCGAGGGGCGTATTGGTGTAGTCGACGAGCGTGATCTGATTCAAGTGATTGAACTTATGACAGATGCGAATGGTCGAAAAACCGATGACTTGCAATTGGCAAGCTGGATGGATGGTAATCAGAGTGTGAGTCTGCTGCTGGTGCTGGCGGATGACCGTAGATTGCCTTTACAGCGCCTTTCGCGTCAAAACCTGCCTTCAGTCTATGGTTATCAGCTGCGGCCATCGGAGATATCCGCTGACTGAACGCTTGTTGGCAGGCTGGGTAGATTGTGGCCTGAGCTTAAAACTGTGTAATAAACCCGGTTTTTATGCTAAAAATGCAATTTACATATTTTATGAAATCTGGCTAAGGAAGCGCTGATTGACTGCGCGGGCGAATTGCACTCGCGTGGTGCTCGAAAGCTCGCCTATCTAAAAGAAATGATCGGTGCTTCCCTGACAGCTTGAGCCGATGCAGCGCAGCTTTTTAATTGCCGACAGAATTTGCCTGCAGATAATGATAATGACCCCGCTGCCGACGCTGGGGATGGAGTAGATTGATGGATAGAAGACAATTCCTGCACTTTGCTGCCGGCGCGTTTACCGTGTCGTCACTCGGATCTGCCCTGAGTGGCTGCAACATGACCACGGGTGGCAATAGCGCGCCTGATAACGCCGGTATCGGCACTTACCGGTTCCCGCAGGGTTTGTCCAGCGGCGATCCGGGGGCTGACAGCGGCGTATTCTGGACTCGCGTGGTGCGGGTAGACGGGGTCGAGGGAGATATTCCCGTTACCCTCGAAATCAGCCTCACTCCACTTAGGGAAACGGTTGGAAGCTTCCGCCTGTTCCAGCAAATCCAGTTGGTGGCCAAGCAGGCAAACGACTACATCATCCATCACAAGCTGACAGGCCTGGAGCCTGATACCAATTATTATTTCCGTTTTGTTGCCGGGGGCGATGCCAACAATCCGGTCGGACGTTTGCGAACCTTGCCGGCTGAGTCCGCACAGGTTACGGCAGTCCAGTTTGCGTTGCTGAATGGCCTGGACTGGAGCTACAACCACTGGCAGGCAATGACCGAGCAGGCTTTGCGTTACAGTGTTCTGACGGTGCAGACCCATTACATGGTGCTGCTGGGTGGTGCGATCAATGCGCTGGTGCCTGACCCCGGTACCATCCGCACGGTAGAGTCTGTCCACCCTGATCTGAAATTACCGGATGGTCTGGCTGTTACTGGATATGGCAAAGTAGCCAGCACCCTGGCCGATTATGTCTACTTGCAGCAGATCTATCGCTCGGATGAGCGTTTGCAGAAGCTCCTGGCCAACTATACCTTGATGCCGGTTTTTGGCGAGCATGATTTTACCAACGATGCCTGGCAGGACCATGAGACCTACACTGCCGCCAATCAGCAGCGGCGCGAGCAGCTACTGGCTGCGCTGGCTGCCTGGATGCGCTACATGCCGCTTGATTGGGGCGATGTATCCTACGATCCGGTAGCGGCTGATTTCTCGCGTATCAAGTTGTATCGCAACTTCCGCTTTGGCAATCTGTTTGATCTGACCTTGACTGAGCAACGTCTGCAGCGCAGCGATCATGCTATTCCGGAGAATGTTAACCATGGCCCGTTTGCCTTGACCGGAGGTGTTGGCAGCCGGCTCATGGCTGATCCGGCGGAATTGGCGAGCTACAGTAATGGTTCGCAGAAGATTCTGGGCGATGAACAGATGGCCTGGCTCAAGACCCAGTTGACCAAGCCTGGTGTTGTGTGGCGTTTGTTGGTGGGAGAGTCTCCCTTCACCTATATGCCTATTGATTTCACTAATGAGCCATCTCTGGCGCCAGAACTGAGAAAAAAGAGCTTGATGTCAGCCGACTCATGGGGCGGGTATCTTGCACAACAGCAGGAATTGCTTGGTTTTGTCGAGCAAAATGCGGTCGGCAATCTGGTTTCTCTGGCGGCAGGCGGTTTTTTTGCTGCGTCGGAAATCTGGTCGGACTATTCCGGAGTACGTAAGCCGGTGATGGTGGAGTGTTGCACTGCGCCAATAAGCGGTCGAGCACTATCAGAGGAGATGGTTGACCATTTGAAAGCAGAAACCGACCCGCGTTATACGCCGTTGAAGCAACTGTTTACCCAGAGTTATCTGATTGACCGGCGCTTGCTGGGGCAGTTGAATGGTTGGGTCAAACACTTGAACACCGGCAGCAGAGGGTATGCAATGGTCTATGTCAGAAGTAATGAATTGATTATCGACAGCATTCGAACCACCGAAGTGTCTGCCAATGGGCAGCTGACTGGCTCATTGGTTGCGGGACGAACGCGCGCGACGATCAAGACTGGCCAGATTGGTATGGTGATTACTGAGTTCAGTTGACGCCTGCCTCGCCTCAAGAAAAGCCAATGCTGTTTTCAGCATTGGCTTTTTTGTTTCATAGTCCGGGTATTCGGCTATAACTCTTCTACGTGCTTTGCCATCTGATTCAGGTTTTAGTTGGCTTGGCTTGGTGCGGTAATCTGTTTTACGTGTAGTTTTGTCATCAAGAAGAGGGCGATATGCGGAAAATACCAATAGCGGCCGCAGTGGCAGGTGCGTTGGCCTGCGCGGCCTTGCCTGCGCAGTCTGATGAAGGCGGCATGAATGTCCGTTTTAGCGGTTTTGGCACCGTCAGCGGTGTGAGCAGCGATACCGATCAGGTGGAGTACACCCCTTATCCTGGTGGGCAGCCAAACGGTGTGGAAAAGGGCTGGTCGTGGGATATCGATACGATGATCGGAGCACAGGTCAATGCCAATTTCACCGATAGATTCTCTGGTGTGGTTCAGGTGCTGTCAAAACGCAATGCGGAGAATACTTACCAGCCTCAAGTCGAATGGGCGTTTGTCAGCTTCAAGGCAAGCCCGGAAATCCAGATTCGTGCCGGTCGCCTTGGCTCTCCGTTTTATATGGTGTCCGATTACAGGAACGTCAATTACACCAATCCGTGGGTAAGACCGCCGGCAGATATCTATGGCCAGGTTGCTTTTTCCTATCACGATGGCATCGATTTGCTGTTACAAAAGCCGATAGGTGATTCCAATCTGACCGTGCAATTGTATGCGGGGAAATCAGAAAACCGCCTGTGGGCACCCAACTCAACTTTCGATCTTGAGCTGAATAACCGTATAGGCGGCAATGTTTCCTTTGAAACCGGGCCCTATAGCGTGCGCTACGGATATCACCAAGGCAAGTTGTGGGGTGATTCGGACCGGATTGCAACGGTCAGCAATGCCCTTATTAATACGCCAAATCCCCTGCTCAGCCCAACTATCTGGGCGCTGGCCTGCCCCGGTTGTGCTGAATCGGGTGAGGCATTGTCGATGAACTATAAGCATGCAAGTTTCCAGGGGCTGGGTCTCTCGGCTGATTGGGGTAAATATCTGCTAATGGCTGAATATACGATGCGCCGTACGGAAACCAACGCATTGGCAGATACTAACGCCTGGTATATTACCGGTGGTACCCGGGTGGGGAAATTAACACCCTATGCAACGTATTCGCAGCTGAAGCAATCCAGCCCAACATCGGACCCTGGCATCGCAACACGTTCAACCAACCCCGTTGTTGCCGGCACGGTTGCGGTGTTGTCATCGGCGG
>JAUPTR010000289.1 GCA_030917985.1 Pseudomonadota bacterium
TCGTTGCCGAGTTTGGTCGCTGATGCGTATTCGTTCCATCGTCGCCGTCATCCTGTTGTTTCTGTTGTTCCTGTTGCTGCAAATGCCTGCTGCAGTTGTAGCGCCTTTACTCAAGCGTTACTCCGGTAATCAGCTTGAACTCTCTGCTGTCGAGGGCTCCATCTGGCAAGGCCGGGCGCAAGCTTTTTCCTTGCGGGGCACGATCCTGCTGGAATCCGTACAATGGCGGCTTAGTCCGTGGGGTTTGTTGCTGCTGCAACTGCGGGGCGACATTGGCAGTCGTAATGGCAGTGCCAGCTTTGCCGTCAGTAGCGAGCATGTGACCTTGTCCACCGAAGGTCTGGTGTTGCCGCTGGCGCCGCTGAGCCAACTGGATGCTTCGCTTGTTCCTTTCCAGTTGCGGGGGCGCGTCGAGTTGTTGACCCAGCGGTTCAGTGTTGCGCGAGACGGTGGGGCCGGCAGTTTGCAGCTGCGTTTGCTGGATCTTGGTTCTGGGTTGGTTGCTGTGCCGAGTATCGGCCACTACCGAATTCAGGTCAGTCCGATGCGTAATGCCTACCGTTTCACCGCCGCCACCGAACGCGGACCGTTACGAGTGACGGGGGACGGCCGCTGGCAGCCGGGCAAGGGAGGTGCGATCCGTCTGCAGTTACACCCCGAGGATCAGGCCGAAGCACTGCGACCTTTGTTGTCGCTGGCAGGTCGGCCAGCTGCCAGTGGTGATTATTATCTGAACGCCTCTTTCCGCTGAGGTACCCTGCGGCTCTGTTCGCCTGAAAGCTCCCCATCTTTTGAACTAGGGCATACCCGTATGGTTTTGTCTGCGTTGCCACAGTAACGTTGCGGACGACCATTCCCGCTTTCCGGTGTTCATGCAAACTTTTGAAGACTATCAGGCGCGTTATTCCGCGTATGAGCAGATTCGCTTTCGCCGAGAAACCGGCGGGCTGATCCTGTTTGATTTGAATACGCCGGCCTTTGGCGCCTGTTTTTCCTTGCAAGGCGGGCAGTTGCTGAGCTTTCAGCAACATGATCAGCGTCCCTTGTTGTGGCTGTCAGAGCAAGCACTGATGCAGCCGGGGAAGGCGATTCGCGGTGGTATTCCGCTCTGCTGGCCGTGGTTTGGCCCGGCTCCGGATGGCTCTGGGCGCCCCGCGCATGGCTTTGCGCGCAACCTTCCATGGCGCCTGACCAGTGTGCTGACGGAAGACAATGGCTGGGTGGTGCGCTTTCAGTTGAGTGACAGTGCCGATACCCGTGCCCTGTGGCCACACAGTTTTGAGGCTTCGTTGACTTATCAACTCGGGCGCACGTTGCGCATCGATTTTTGCGTGGTCAATCTCGACCCCGCGCCATTCTCGATGAGTTACGCCTTCCATAGCTATTTTCCGGTTGATGATATCCGGCAGGCGGAGGTGTTGGGGCTGAATGGCTGTGATTATTACGATCAGCTGCAGTCGATGCGTTTGTTGCGGCAGCAGGGGCCGGTTCGTTTTGACGCCGAATGCGACCGGATTTATGTCGACACGGCAGGTGAGTATCTGCTGCGGGATGGTGCCAGTGGTGCCGAACTGCAGATTCAGACCGAAAATTGCCATAGCGCCATCGTCTGGAATCCGTGGGTCGAAAAGTCACAGCGCTTGAGTGATCTGGCTGATTCGGCCTATCAGCATATGCTGTGTGTGGAATGCGGTAACGTGAATGGCAACAGCATCGTTGTTCCTGCTGGCGGCGCCCACGCTAGCGCCATGCAGCTTAAATATCGCTGATTTCCCGTGCCCTTATCCGGGCGTATACATCTCTCTGAAATGCCAGTTTTTTATTTGGCAGTGCAAGCTTTACAGATCGGATAATCCTCTTAGAATCAATCGTGTAACGCTGTCTGGTCGGCTTTTTTGGTGTCTGCCGATCGGTGGTATAACGATAAAAATCAGAGGATATCTGCGTCATGTTCGATTATGTGATTGTTGGTGGTGGTTCAGCCGGTTGTGTGTTGGCCAACCGTTTATCGGAAGATCCGTCGCTCAGGGTGTGTTTGCTCGAAGCCGGCCCTGCTGATCGCAGTCCTTTGGTCCATACCCCGGTGGGCGCTTTGGCTTTGGTCCCGCGCAAACATCTGAACTGGGCTTACAACACGCTGCCGCAATCCGGCTTGAACGGGCGACGTGGCTATCAGCCGCGTGGCAAGGTGCTGGGTGGTTCCAGTGCCATCAATGCAATGATTTATTCGCGTGGACATCGCCGTGATTACGACCACTGGGCAGAGTTGGGCAATACCGGCTGGTCGTTCCAGGACGTTCTGCCATATTTCAAGCGTGTCGAGAATAACGAGCGCGGTGCGGATGACTATCATGGCGTCGGTGGCCCGTTAAACGTTGCCGATCTGCGCAGCACCTCGTCGGTGAGTGCTGCTTTTGTCGAGGCGGCCCAGCAGTGTGGTATTCCCTATAACCCCGACTTTAATGGTGCAGAGCAGGAGGGGGCGGGGTTCTATCAGGTGACGCAGAAAAATGGCGAGCGCTGCAGTGCTGCGCGCGCATTTCTGACTCCGGTGCTGAATCGCCCCAATTTGCAGGTGTTGACCGATGCACATACGATTCGCGTGGTGTTTGAGGATAAGCGGGCGGTGGGGGTCGATTACCTGCAGGCAGGCTTGCGCAAGACGGTGCGTGCTTCACGTGAGGTAATCCTGAGTGCCGGTGCCTTTGGTTCACCGCAGATACTGATGCTCTCTGGTGTCGGTCCGTCGACCCACCTGCAGTCGATGGGAATCCCGGTGCTGCACCATTTGCCGGGGGTTGGCCAGAATCTGCAGGATCATCCGGATTTCATTTTTCTCAATAAATCGCCATCGCTGGATACGTTCGGCATTTCTCCGGGGTTCACCCTCAAGCTTTGGCGGGAATGGCGTCGTTATCAATCAGAGCGCCGAGGCATGTTCACCAGCAATTTTGCCGAAGCCGGCGCTTTCATCAAGTCGCATTCTTTGCAGCCGATTCCCGACCTGCAGATTCATTTTGTCATCGGCATGGTCGAGGATCATGCACGCAAGCTGTTGCTGGGGCATGGGTATAGTGCACATGTGTGCATTTTGCGGCCAAAGAGCCGTGGGCAGGTGCAGCTGGCCAGTATCAATGCGCTGGATGATCCGCTGATCGACGTGAATATGCTTGATCATGAAGATGACCTGGAGGTGATGGTCCGGGCATACAAATTGACGCGCGGCATCCTTCGAGCGCCGGCTTTTTCTCTGGTGCGCGGCAAGGAGTTGCATACCGCTGATGTGCATAGTGACGACGAGATTCGTGCCTTGTTGCGACAGCGGGTCGATTGTATTTATCACCCGGTCGGTACCTGCAAAATGGGGCAAGGTGAAGATGCAGTGGTGGACGCCGAGTTAAAGGTGCATGGCCTGCAAGGGCTGCGCGTTGTCGATGCGTCGATCATGCCAACACTGATTGGCGGCAACACCAATGCGCCCACCATCATGATCGGCGAAAAGGCCGCCGACATGATTCGGCAGCGTCGGATGTTGCCGGAAAACGCCGATCAGGTTGATGCGGCTATTCGCACCAATGCTTCGCAGGTGGCAGCCTGATCAGCGTTGCAGTTTGGCAAACAGCTGCCGGGCCTTGCGTACCTTGGGCTCAACCACGATGGCGCAGTAGGGCTGGTTGGGGTTGAGCTCAAAGTAGCGCTGGTGATAGTGCTCCGCTGGATAAAAAGTTTCGGCCGGCAGCAGTTCGGTTACTACGGGTGAGGGCCAGACGGCCGACTGCTCTGCCAGCACGACTGTCGCTGTTTCTCGTTGTTGTGGCGTGTGGTGGAAAATCACTGAGCGATATTGGCTGCCGACATCATTGCCTTGCCGGTTGAGTGTGGTGGGGTCGTGGATGCTGAAAAAGACTTGCAGCAATGTGTCGTAACTGATCGTAGCCGGGGCGAACAGGATTTGTACCACTTCGGCATGGCCCGAGCGGCCACTGCAAACCTGATCGTAATCCGGGTTGGGTGTGTGCCCGCCCATATAGCCGGAAACAACCTGGCTGACGCCGCGCAGTTTCTGGAATACCGCCTCCAGACACCAGAAACAGCCGCCACCGAATGTGGCCAGTTCAGTATGGTTGGTCATGATTGGTTCCCGGTGTGTTGATTTATTGACTATGACCCACCGTAACGGCAATTGGTTGCATTTTCTTGGCTGATTGTGTTGGCGGGCAAAGGGGTCGACAGACAAGGACTGCGCGGTACAATCAAAACGATTTGTTGCGTCGATTAGCCCCCATGCCACGTCCTGATTCCCCGTGTGTTGCAATCTGTTCTACCGCCCTTGGTGATGAGTGGTGCCGGGGTTGTGGCCGCAGCTTTATTGAAGTGGCCAACTGGGTCTGTATGTCGGATGCCGAGAAAGAGGTGGTCTGGTTGCGTCTGGAGCAGTTCTGGCGACAGCGTGGTGAGGCTTGTCCTTGGCTGGTGCGTGGAGATGCTCGGCAACAGAAGGTCTGACTTATCTCCGGTAAAAAGCGGTTCGGCCCTTATCCGGAGTGGCGAATGTTCCAGGCTGGCCGGGCTGCCGGCAACGTGTCGCCGCAGGTGCCTGTTATATCGAGTGCTCGAATCAGGTATCATTGCGCCTTTATCTGTATAACCAACAATAAAAGCGGTTGGGATTCCAATGACTGAAGTCATCTCGTTGCGCGGCGGTAGCGCACTTTCTTCGTTTCGTTTGAAAAAACTGTTGCAATCGTTTTCGGCTGTGGGGGTCGAAGTCGAGCACATTTATGCCGAATACTGGCACTTTGCCGAAGTGGCGCAGCCATTGTCGGCAGAAGAACAGACGATTCTTTCCCAGTTGCTGAGTTATGGCCATGCAGCAGACCCTGCCGGCGCAGTGGGCGAAATGATGTTGATCACGCCGCGTATCGGCACGATCTCCCCGTGGTCATCCAAGGCCAGTGATATTGTCCATAACGCAGGCCTGGCTGTGGTCAATCGCGTAGAACGTGGCGTTGCCGTATACATCAAAAAGGCCTCGGGCAAATTGTCGGAAGCCGACAGACGGGCTGTGTTGCCGGTATTGCACGATCGTATGACCGAGGCTGTATTTGACAGCCTGGATGCCGCGTCGCGGCTGTTTCAGCATATCGAGCCACAAGCGTTGGCCAGCGTGGATGTGCTCGGTGGTGGCCGTGCTGCACTGGTACGCGCCAACGACGAAATGGGTCTGGCCTTGAGTGCTGACGAGATTGATTATTTGCAGGAAAACTTCCAGAAAATCTCGCGCAATCCGACCGATGTCGAGCTGATGATGTTTGCTCAGGCCAACTCCGAACATTGTCGCCACAAGATTTTCAACGCAGACTTCATCATTGATGGCCAGCCGCAGCCAAAGAGCCTGTTCGGCCTGATCAAGGATACCCACCAGGCCAGCCCCGAGGGCACGCTGGTTGCCTATTCCGACAACTCCTCGGTAATCGCCGGCGCCACGATCAATCGTTTGCAACCCGATGCCGACAAGCAAACCTGGCAGTGGACCGAGCGCCCGACCCATATCCTGATGAAAGTGGAAACCCACAATCATCCAACCGCCATTTCCCCGTTTGCCGGTGCCGCGACGGGTTCCGGTGGTGAAATTCGCGATGAAGGTGCCACGGGCCGTGGCTCCAAGCCGAAGGCGGGTCTGACCGGTTTCTCGGTGTCGAATCTGAATATTCCCGGCTTTGAACAGCCGTGGGAAACCTACGAAGGTAAAGACGCCAGCGGCAATGTCTATGGGCGTCCGGAACGCATTGCCAGCCCGTTGCAGATCATGCTGGATGGCCCGATTGGTGGTGCTGCGTTCAACAACGAATTTGGTCGCCCGAATCTTGCTGGCTACTTCCGTACCTACGAAGAAAAGGTCAGCGGCGAGATGCGCGGGTATCACAAGCCAATCATGATTGCCGGTGGTCTGGGTAATATTGATGAGCTGCAGGTATACAAACAAAGCTTGCCGGTGGGTTCGCTGCTTATCCAGTTGGGTGGCCCTGGCTTGTTGATCGGTATGGGCGGCGGTGCCGCTTCGTCGATGGATGCTGGTGCCAATGCGGCGGATCTGGATTTTGACTCGGTGCAACGCGGCAATCCGGAAATCCAGCGTCGCGCACAGGAAGTCATCGATCGTTGCTGGCAGCTGGGCGAGGCCAATCCGATTCTGTCGATTCACGATGTTGGTGCGGGTGGTGTATCCAACGCACTGCCTGAGCTGGTGCATGGCTCGGATCGCGGCGGCAAGCTGGATTTGCGCAAGGTGCCGATCGAAGAAAAAGGCATGGCGCCGAAAGAAATCTGGTGTAACGAATCGCAAGAACGTTATGTGCTGGCGATTGCTGAAAAAGACCTGGCATGTTTCACCGCCATTTGTGAGCGTGAACGTTGCCCGTTTGCCGTGCTGGGCCATGCAACAGCGGAGCAGCATCTGGAGGTTGCCGATAGCCTGCTCGGCAACAAGCCGGTCGATATGGATATGTCGGTGCTGTTGGGCAAGCCGCCAAAAATGACGCGTGACGTGACGCGTGCCGAACTGGATCTGCCGCGCTTCGACTCCTCGACGCTGAGCCTGGAAGAGGCAGCCCTGCGCGTGCTGCGTTTGCCGGCGGTTGCCGACAAATCATTTCTGATCACGATTGGTGATCGTACCGTGGGCGGCATGTCGGTTCGCGATCAGATGGTTGGTCGCTGGCAAGTGCCGGTTGCCGACGTTGCCGTCACTACCATGGGTTATGACACCTATCGTGGCGAAGCGATGGCGATGGGTGAGCGCACGCCGCTGGCACTGATCAGTGGCCCAGCCTCCGGTCGCCTTGCCATTGGCGAAGCCATTACCAATATTGCCGCTGCCGATATCGAAAAAATTTCCGATATCAAGTTGTCGGCCAACTGGATGGCTGCCGCTGGCCATCCCGGAGAGGATGCGCGCTTGTACGATACGGTACAGGCAGTGTCTGAGTTGTCGCAGCAACTGGGTATCAGTATTCCAGTTGGCAAGGACTCCTTGTCGATGAAAACCGTATGGCAGGAGCGCGAGCAGCAAAAATCGGTAACCGCACCACTGTCGCTGGTGGTGTCGGCGTTTGCGCCAGTTCAGGATGTGCGTAACACCCTGACCCCGGTATTGCGTACCGATGTGGGTGATACTGATCTGATCCTGATTGATCTGGGCGGCGGAAAGTGTCGCTTGGGTGCTTCGTCATTGGCGCAGGCATATAAGCAGATTGGCGACTTCAATCCGGATGTGGTGAACCCCGAGCGCTTGATTGCGTTCTTCAATGTCATTCAATCGCTGAAGCGTGAGCAGAAACTGCTGGCCTATCACGATCGTTCTGACGGCGGCTTGTTTGTCACCTTGTGTGAAATGATGTTTGCCAGCCATGTCGGGCTCAATATCGAGGTGGATGAGCTCTGCTTCGAGCGTCGCCGTTCCGAACGCGAATACGGTGAAATCACGCCAGAAGACGTATTGCGTGCGGAAAACGGCCGCATCATGGGGGTGCTGTTCAACGAGGAGCTGGGGGCGGTGATCCAGTGTCGTCGTTCAGATACCTCGACAGTGATGGCTGCGTTCTTCAATGTCGGCATTCGCAGCGAGCTGTATGTTATTGGCTCGATTGCTTCGGATGACAAACTGAAGATCAAGCGCAACAACAAAACCGTGTTCCATGAAGCGCGCACCGTGTTGCAGCGTGCCTGGTCGGAAACCAGCTACCAGTTGCAACGTTTGCGTGACAATCCCGCCTGTGCTGATTCCGAGTACGATCGCTTGCTCGATAAGGGTGACAAGGGCCTGTTTGCGGAGCTTGGCTTCGATCCGGCAGAAGATATTGCCGCACCGTACATCAGCAAAGGTGCCAAGCCGCGCATTGCAGTTCTGCGCGAGCAGGGCGTCAACAGCCAGGGTGAAATGGCTGCAGCCTTCGTCAAGGCTGGTTTTGAGGCTGTTGATGTGCACATGAGTGACATCATTGCCGGGCGTATTGGCTTGAACGATATGCTGGGTGTGGCCGCCTGTGGCGGTTTCTCTTACGGTGACGTACTCGGTGCGGGCGAGGGCTGGGCCAAATCGATCCTGTTTAACCCGCGTGCCCGTGAGCAGTTCGAAGCATTCTTCCAGCGCCGGGATACCTTTGCGCTAGGCGTGTGTAACGGTTGCCAGATGATGAGTAATCTCAAGTCCATCATTCCGGGTGCAGAGCATTGGCCTCATTTCGGACGCAATGAATCCGAGCAGTTCGAAGCGCGTCTGGTGATGGTCGAGGTGCTGGAAAGCCCGTCGCTGTTCCTGCAAGGCATGACGGGCAGCAAGATGCCGATTGTGGTGTCACATGGCGAGGGGCGTGCCGAATTTGCTTCGGCTGCTGCGCAGAAAAATGTCATCACAGCGCTGCGGTTCGTTGATCACAAGGGTAAGCCAACCGAAGCGTACCCGCTGAATCCGAACGGCTCGCCGAAAGGCGTGACAGGCGTTACTACTGTGGATGGGCGTTTCACCATCATGATGCCGCATCCGGAGCGAGCACACCGTACCGTTCAGCTATCCTGGCACCCGGAAAACTGGGGTGAAGATTCGGGCTGGATGCGTATGTTCCGCAATGCCCGCAAGTGGATTGGTTGATACCTCCGACGAAGCCTGACCTCGAGTAAGGGGTTGGGCTGTGTTTTTTGCCTGAGTTTATCAAAAGCTGCGAGACAGGCCGCCTGCTGCTCTCTGCCAGCCAAGCCATGTACTGCAAAAACAAAAGCCCCCGTTTTGAGCGGGGGCTTTTTTCTGCTTCACGAAGATATCTCTGCGCAGGTATTTTTATTGCACCTGCCCTTACTTGACGCGACGACGTGCGGCGATGCCCACTACGCCCAAGCCAGCCAGCAGCATGGCGTAGGTTTCTGGTTCTGGTACCGGGGCACTTGCTGTTGCGGTTGTAAACGAAGCGAGGCCGTAATGTTTCGTGCCGCCTTTGCCCAGTCCGCCGTCAATCTTGTAGTAGTAGTCGCCTGTTGTCAGATCGGCAAAGTTGTGGGTCTGAGAAACGCTTGCACCCGAAAACGTGAATGAGTCTATCAGTGTGTCCTTGTCCCAAATATTGGCAACGTCACCTTTGTAAAGCTCAACATCACCTGCGATATTGCCAA
>JAUPTR010000290.1 GCA_030917985.1 Pseudomonadota bacterium
ACGTCAAATGCCGGCGGGGTTTCGCCATACAGATAGTTGTGTACCCAGTAATGCCAGATCAGGCTGTTGGAGCGCAACATGCGGAACGAGGAAGCCATTTCCTTGCCGTCCAGATAACCTTTCTGGTCCATATTGCGGTAAATCGCCTCCAGCCCGCCCTCATCGATAAACACTTCGATATCGCCCGCCTGACTGAAATCGGTGAGCGTGGTAAACAGGGTCCAGCTGGCAACCGGCATATCTTCGGCCTTGGCAAACTTCTTCGCCAGCCAGGCCATGTAGATCGCCACGCCGGTGCCGCCAAGGCAATATCCGGCCAGATTCACCTGCTTCGATTTGCTGATGGAGCAGGCCACCTTGACGATCTGATCGATGCCATCCGCGATATAGTCGTCGAATGTCACCTCGCTCATCTGTGCATCGGGGTTTTTCCAGCTGGTGATGAAGACACTGAAACCCTGATCTGTGAGCCATTTGACCAGGCTTTTCTTGCTGGTGAGATCAAGGATGTAATATTTGTTGATCCAGGGCGCGACAATCACGATCGGCACCGCCTGTACCTTTTCGGTGGTTGGTGCGTACTGGATCACCTCCAGCAAATGATTGCGGAACACCACCTGCCCCGGTGTGGTTGCCAGATTGCCCCCCACCTTGAACGGGCGCTTGTCGGTCATCGAGATATCGCCCTCCCGCATATCCTGCAGGAACAACTGCAGACCGTTGAGCAGGCTCTGCCCGCGGCTCTCGATGAATTTCTGCTGTGCGGTCGGATTCAGTGCAAAAAAGTTGGTTGGCGCCACGGCGTTCAGCCACTTGCGCATCCAGAAGGCACCGCGCCGGCGCTCCTGCTCGCTGATGCCGGGGGTTTCATACAGGTGATCCTGCAGCCAGTGGGTATACAGCAAATACCATTGCTTGATGATGTCCCAGTAGGCGGAATCACGCCACACCGGATCGTTGAAACGGGTATCTTCCGGGTTTGTTGGCACCACATCTTCACTCGGCAAGCCGAAGGCCCGCTTCCATGAATGCTGCTGCAGCGCCTGCCATTCGCGCAGCAGATGCTGGCTGGCAGCCAGTGCCTCGCGCGGGTGCTGGCTCCAGGCGCGCTGCACCTTGAACAAGGTGGTGGTGATACCGTATGGATCGAGGGTTTGCGTGAGCTTGTTCTGCAAATCCAGATAACGATTGCATAGCTCCTGATTCAGCAACAGGCAGCTTGGATCGAATTGCGGGGTGGTCATGGTGATTTGCCTCCGGCAAAGGGCTGATTCAGCATAGGCGGGCCGCCGCCGCTACTGCAAGCAGCATCAGGTTATGCTGATACTGCTTGCGGTAAGCTATTTGCGCCAGAACGCCGGTGTAAACAGGATCAGCAGGGTAAAAACCTCCAGCCGCCCAAGCAACATGGCAAACGAGCACACCCATACCTGGAAATTGCTCAGGCTGCTGTAGTTTTCTGCCGGCCCGACCTGGTACAGGCCCGGCCCGGCGTTGTTGATGCAGGCGATGATGGCAGTAAAGGCAGAGATGAAATCCATGCCGGCGGCCACCTGGACAAAGGTGAGTGTGACAATGCTCATGAAATACAGAAAGATGAAGCCGAGCACCGAGAAAATCACGCTATTGGGAATGATTGCCCCCCCCACGCGCACCGGCTGCACGGCTGACGGATGCAGCAGCGAAATCATTTCGCGCGAGGCCTGGCGTGCCAGCAGCAGGGTGCGGATCATCTTGATGCCGCCACCGGTTGAGCCGGAGCACGCCGTAATGCAGGACAGAAACAGCATCCACAGCGGCACAAAAATGGGCCACTGGTCGTAGTCGACACTGGCAAAGCCGCTATCGGTGGCAATCGAGATCAGGTTGAAGCTGACGTGGCGCAGTGCGGTGAAAAACGGATAGACATTGTGCCAGCTCAGATACAGCGCACAGCCCAGAATGCTGATGAACAGCAACAGCAGCATGGCCTTGGCCTCGGCATCACGCACATATGCCAGCAGGCTTTTGCCGCGCCAGGCCAGAAAATGGGTGGCAAAGTTCATTGCCGCCAGCAACATGAAACCGGAGAGAATCATCTCCACCCGCAGCGAATCAAAAAAGCCGACACTCGCATCGTGCGTGGAAAAACCGCCCAGACTGAGCGCGGCAAATGCATGGCATACCGCATCCAGCCACGATAAGCCGGCAGCCTTTAATGCCAGGGTGCAGAGCAGGGTAAGTGCGGCGTAGATCAGCCACAGATTCTTGGCGGTTTCGGTGATGCGCGGGGTCAGTTTGGAATCCTTGATCGGCCCCGGTGTTTCGGCCTTGTAAAGCTGCATGCCCCCTACCCCGAGCAAGGGCAACACCGCAACCGCCAGCACGATGATCCCCATCCCCCCCACCCAGTTGAGGAAATGCCGCCAGAAATTGATCGACGCCGGCAAGGTATCCAGCCCGGAGAGAACCGTCGCCCCGGTGGTGGTTAATCCGGATATGGCTTCAAAATAGGCATCGGTGAACGACAGGCCCGGAATTGCCAGCATCAGCGGCACGGTGCCGACAGCAGCAAAGCCGGTCCACAGCAGCAGCACCAGGATAAAGCCGTCGCGCGGCTACAGTTCGCGTTCGAAATAGCGGGTGCCGAGCCACAGCAGGGCGCCGGCGAGAAAACTGCCCATCATCGCCAGGATAAAGTGCATGTCGGCTGCATCCTGCGCCAGCAAGGACACCCCCAGCGGAAACACCAGCGTCAGCGAAAACAGCATCACCAGCTTGCCGAGCACATTGGCAATCGGCAGCACCTTGAGCAAGGGCGAATCGGCGCGCAGGCGGCGCAGTGGCGATTTCATCCCCAGAAACCAAAGCTGACTTCAAACATTTTCTCCACCTTGGGCACCAGGCGCCGGTTGGCCACAAACACGATCAGGTGATCGCCACTGCGCACCTCCAGATCGTGATGAGCCATCAGCACCTGATCACCACGGACCAGCGCACCAACGCTGGCGCCGGCGGGGAAGTTGATCTGGCCCAGGCGACGGCCCACCAGCCGCGAGGTTTTGGCATCGCCATGCGCCACGGCCTCGAATGCCTCTGCAGCGCCGTGGCGCAGGCTGTGCACGGTGGCCATGTCACCACGGCGGATGTGCGCGAGCAGGGAGCCAATCATCATTTGCGACGGGGAAACCGCAATATCGATTTTGCCGCCCTGCAGCAAATCGACGTAGGAGCCCCGGTTGATCAGCGCAATCACCTTGCGGGCGCCGATTTTCTTGGCCAGCAAGGAAGACATGATGTTGTCTTCGTCGTCATTGGTGAGCGCCAGAAAAACATCTATTTCGCCGACATTCTCGTCATCGAGCAAATCCTCGTCGGTGGCTTCGCCGCGCAGCACCAGCGCTTTCTGCAGCTTTTGCGCCAGCCATTCGGCACGGGCAGGGTTGGCTTCGATCAGCTTCACCTGGAAATCGTTTTCGATGGTGCGAGCCAGGCGATAACCGACATTGCCACCACCCGCAATCATCACCCGCCGCACCGAGCGATCGACATTGCGCAGCTCCCGCGCCACCAGACGAATCTGCTCGGAAGGAGCGATGAAAAACACCTCGTCATCTTCTGCAACCACCGTATCGCCATCCGGAAAAACAGCACGATTGCCGCGATAGATGGCGGCCACGCGAATGTCTACCTTGGGCAGGTGTTTCGGCAAATCACACAAGGGGCAGCCCACCAGCAGGCCATCTGCCCGTGCGCGCATGGCCACCAGGCGCGCCTTGCCGTCGGCAAAATCCAGCACCTGCAGCGCCTCCGGGTGCTCCAGCAGCTGCCGCAAACGCTGGGTGAGGATATCTTCCGGGCTGATGGCAAAATCGATGCCGAAATGCTGGGCGAGAAAATCCGGATCATGGCGGCGAAAATCGGTGGAACGGATACGGGCGATTTTGGTTGGCACATTAAACATGGTTTTGGCCAGTTGGCAGGCCACCATGTTCACGGCGTCGGATGGCGTGACCGCCAGCAACATTTCGGTATCTTCCAGCCCGGCCTGCCGCAGGATGCGCGGCTCGGCGGCATTGCCGCACACGGTGCGCAGATCGAAACGATCCTGCAGGTATTTGAGGCGCTCCGGATCGGAGTCGACCACGGTGATATCGTTGGTTTCGCTGACCAGGTTTTCGGCTACCGATCCGCCAACCCGCCCGGCACCGAGAATGGTGATTTTCACGGCAGATTACTCCGCACTGCCACGCCGCGAGAAACGAATGCCAAGCTGTTTGAGCTTGCGATACAGATGCGTGCGCTCCAGCCCGACCTTTTCCGCCACCCGGCTCATGTTGCCGTTTTCCAGCTTGATGTGGTGCTCGAAATAATGGCGCTCGAAGATATCGCGCGCCTCGCGCAGCGGCAAATCCAGTGCATCGGCGGCGCCCAGCGTGTTTTTCACCACATACGGTGCCAGCAGGCGGTTCACATCCTGTGCCGAAATATCTTCGCTGCCCGCTGTTGCGGCCAGGCTGGCAACAATATTCTGCAGTTGTTCCAGGTTTCCCGGCCAGTCGTGGTTACGCAGTGCATTCAGTGCGGCAATATCAAACTTGACGGATGCAACACGCTTTTGCTCGACCTGCTGGCGCAGCAACTGCACGGCCAGTTCCGGCACGTCTTCGCGATGTGTCCGCAACGGAGGCAAGGCCACCTGCAGATTGGCAATCAGCGCAAACAGCCCCTGATCAAAAGTGCGATCCTGCAGCACATCGGCCGGCGGGCGCGAAGTCGCCATCACCAGCCGCACATTGTGCTTTTCCAGCTTGCCCAGCACCTGCATCAAGCCCTGCTGCGAACGCGGCGCGAGTTTGCCGATCTCGCGCAGGAACAGTACCCCGTTGGTGGCCTGCTGCAGCAGTTCTGACGGCGCATCCAGCGCCTTTTCGACGTTTTCCGGGGCAATGAACTGCTGACCGGGCCCGGTAAAAAAGTGAGCACACGCCTCAAAACCAACGCCCGGCTCACCCACCAGCAAAACCGGCGTTTTCAGCGGCAACACACGCTCCAGCTGCTTTTTCAGGTCAAGAATCACCTGCCCCTTGCCGAGGCTGGACAGATTCAGTTCGGGGCGAAGCTGGGCAACACTTGGGCGCAGCGCCTTTTGTACCGTCGCCAGCAGTTTCTGCAAGGCAATCGGCTTTTCCAGAAAGTCTACGGCACCGATGCGGGTGGCCTCCACCGCAGTATCCACCGTGGCATGGCCGGACATCATCACTACCGGCATGGTCAACTGGCCGTTATTGCCCCACTCCTTGAGCAGGGTAATGCCATCGGTGTCGGGCATCCAGATATCCAGCAACACCAGGTCCGGACGATGCTGGTTGCGCTGCTTGCGGGCTTCATTGGCGTTTTCGGCAAGGCGAACGCTGTAGCCCTCTTCCTGCAAAATCTCACTCAACAACTCGCGAATGCCGATTTCATCATCGACAATCAGAATCTGGTTTCCCGGCATGGTTGCAACTTTTCTGTGTGATTGGGTTTCCGGACTCAGCCTGCAATCGCAGCGCCGGTCAGCGGTAATTCGACTTCAATCCGCGCACCGTGTGGATCAACGTTGCGGATACGCACCTTGCCATGATGCTCTTCAACAATTTTCTTCACAATCGCCAGCCCCAGGCCGGTACCCTTGGCCTTGGTGGTAACGTAGGGCTCGAACACCCGCTTGCGCAGGTCTTCCGGAATGCCGGGGCCGTTATCCTGCACCACCAGCAACACCTTGTCCGGCGTACTGCAGGTAGACAGAGACACCTGCGCATCGTCAGACTGGCCCACTGCGTCCAGCGCATTCTGCAACAGATTATGAACCACTTGGCGTAAAAGTGTCGCATCCCCGGCAATCGGCAGCGGTTCGGCGGCCATATCGATACTAACCAGCGGATTACCGTCATACAAGGCCAACATGCCTTGCAGCAGATCATTCAGATCCAGCGGCATCATGCTGACCCGTGGCGAACGCGCGTAATCCTTGAATGCATCCACCATATGCTTGAGCTCTGCCACCTGATGCACGATGGTATCGGTTGCCCGTGCCAGCATCGCGGCATCCTGCGCCCCCAGCTTGTCGTGCAGGCGATGCTGCAGGCGCTCTGCCGAAAGCTGGATCGGAGTCAGCGGATTCTTGATTTCGTGCGCCAGACGGCGCGCTACCTCGCCCCAGGCGGCATCACGCTGCGCCTGCAACATGTCGGTAATGTCGTCGAACACCACAACATAACCACTATCATGGCCACTTTTCAGGCGAGCACCACGCACCAGCAAGGTCAGCGGCGCTTTGGCGCCCACCAGTTCCAGCTGGGTCTGCCATTGCTGGCGCTGGCTGTCGCCAAATTCGTCGAGAATACTGTCGGCCAGTTTCTGCAAGGACGGAAACTCGTCTTTCCAGGCGGCCAGGCGCATATTGCGCAAGCGGTCAAAATCAAAACCGGTGATTTCGCTGGCACTGGGGTTCACCGCACGCAGGCGCATTTTGTCATCCAGCGCGAGCACGCCCGAGGTCAGCGTGACCAGCACCCCTTCCAGATAGCCGCGCGCCGCTTCCAGTTGGGCCTTCTGCCGGTCAAGCAGGGATGCGTTTTCTGATAGCTGATGCGTCATCTGGTTAAAGGACAGGGTCAGCATGCCCAATTCGTCACGGCTCATCACCGGCTGCCGTTGAGAAAAATCTCCCTTGGCCACGGCCTGAGTGCCGGCAGCCAGCACTTTCAATGGCTCCGACAAACGCTCGGAAAGCAGAAAAGCCGCGGCAATACCGGTCAGCACCGCCAGCAGCAGCGATAGCGTCAGGGTCAGGCCGTAAATGACCTTCAGGCCATCGCGTGACAACGATAGCCGCTGATATTCACCACGCACCTTCTCCACCGACTCGGCATCATCCGCCAGCGTTTTGGGAACCAGTTTCAACAACTGCAGATAAAAGGTTTCATCTGCACGCTGCAATGGCACCACCACCCTCAACACTAGGCCACCGCCGCCGGGCGACTCGATGGCATGGTAATCGCCGGCATCCAGCAGCTCCCGCTGGATCTGGCTGTCCAGCACCAGTCGCGGCCGTGGCCCCAGGCCGGAATGTTCAACCACTTTGCCACGCGGATTAAAAAGCGACACTTCGAGCAAGCTCATGTCGGCACGTGCCTGCACCATATCGCCCTGCAAATGATCACCGGAAACCAGTGACAGTCGCCGCCCGACCGTTTCGGCGCGCTGCGCCAGCCCACTCAGCTCGTTGTGCAGCGCCAGACGCCCGAGGTTCAAGCCCTGGTCCAGCGCCTGGTCAACCCGGACATCAAACCAGGTTTCGATACTCTTGGTGAGGAACTGCACAGAAATGGTGTAGATCAATACACCGGGCAGCACGGTCAGCAGTGAAAACAGCAAAACCAGCCGCAACGCCAGCTTGGAGCCGAAAACCTGCGTGCGCAGCCGGCGCCGCAAACGCAATAGCTGCCAGCCGATAATACCCAGCAACAGCGCAACAACAGAGGAATTGAGGGCCAGCAGCAGGACATAATTCTTGGCCAGCACATCCGCATTGCCACTGGCCGTGGCCAGCAGGAACAACAATACCGAACCGAGGCTGACGCCGAGAATGGCCAGCAATTTCATGGCTGCGGCCCTGCCGGGGCAAGTGAATGTGCGTTCATGATGGGGCGTAGGAATTCAGGTTTGGTGCGGCGAGGCTGGCGCAATGCCCAGAGCACACTGCGCAAAAACGACAAGTCTACTCTGCACCGGCACCGACGAAGGCAACATTTTTCCAGTCGGACGACAAGTCCCACTCACTGGATCCGATCACATTGATTTGAAAGGGTTTTGGCAGCTGCTGTACGTTCAGCAACAAACGCAGGCGGCCTTCATACTGGCGCCCCTTGGACAAGAGATTGACTTCCATCACCGGCCAGTTACTGATATTGCAGATGGCGGCCAGCGCCTGTTGCAGTGTGGCGAAGTTTTGCTGCAGACCGCCACGTGCCACACGGTATTTGCGGGTCAGCGCGTTGTAGCTGAGGCGATATTCCTGACGCGCGGTGCTGTCGAACCAGCTGGCCATTTGCCGGTAAGCCCAGTACCAGCGCGGCTTGACCAACTCGAATTCGGCGAGAAAATACAGCGGCACACCTTTTTGCAGCACGTCGTCGAGCACCGGATTGAGCTGAATGGTACAACTGGCGTTCACAACGTAACGATCGTCCTGCACCTGTAGCAAAGCGGAATGGATGGTAATGCCGGAATCGGCGGCCAGCACCGGCCGGATCAGGAACACACAAACACATAACAAGCAGGCAAAGACTACGCGCCAGCGTAAAACGCTGGACTCAACCGCAATGTTTGCGGAATAAGGCGTAATAAAACCCGTCATGTTCGGCGTTTGGCAGCAACTGTTCAGTGACGCCATCGGGCAGCGGCAATCGTTCGGCGTCGGCATGACGCACGGCAAAGGCTTCCGCCTGCTGGCGGTTTTCCAAGGGGAAAATCGAACAGGTAGCGTAAAGTAATTTGCCCCCCGGAGCGAGCAATTGCCATAAAGAGTCGATGATTTTTGCCTGTGTTGTTGCGAATTTCGCAACATCGCTGTGGCGCCGAAGCCACTTGATATCCGGATGGCGTCGCACTACACCGGACGCACTGCAAGGCACATCCGCCAGAATCCGGTCGAACAACTGGCCATCCCACCAGCTTGCCGGCTCGGCGGCATCGCCGGTCTGCAGCTTGGCCGACAGACCCAGCCGGTCCAGATTCTGCTGCACCTTGGCCAGACGTGGCCCATCACAATCGAGCGCGGTCAGCTGGATCTTCGCCAGCTCCAGCAAATGACAGCTTTTGCCGCCCGGTGCGGCGCAAGCATCCAGTACCCGTTGACCATCGCTCACATCCAGCAAGCGCGCCGCCCGCTGCGCACCCCAGTCCTGCACTGACACCCGGCCGTCAAAAAAGCCCGGCAGCCGATCGACGCCAACCGGCTGTGCCAGCAGGATCGCAGACGCATCCAGCACCTTGGCCTCAATGCCCGCCTCTTGCAACAATTGCAGATAAGCGTCGACAGTGCTGTGGGCGGGGTTGACACGCAATGTCATCGGCGGATGCAGATTGCCCGCCTCCAGCATGGATTGCCAATCCTGCGGATAATCCTGCTGCAGGGCGCTGATCCACCATTTCTGATACGACCAGCGGCCGACCGGATCCTGCCCTGCCTTGGCCAGCAAGATTTCGTGCTGGCGCAGGTAGTTGCGCAAAATGGCGTTGACCAGCCCCTTGCCGCGTCCGCTGCCGGTGCGCTCGGCCTGGGTCACGGCAAAATCGACAATTGCGTAGGGTGCGGCACGGGTAAAACGCAGCTGATACAGTGCAATCAGCAACAATTGCTCCAGCGCCGGCTCGGTCAAGGGCTTTTGCAGCAATTGCCTGAGCACGCCACGCAGCAAGCCCAGATGGCGCAGCGTGCCATAACTGATGTCCTGCACCGCAGCCCGCTCGCCGGCAGGGGCATCACCCATGCGCGCCAGCGCCTGCTGCAACACGTCGTTGAGGTTATGCCCGGCCAGCACTTCGCCAACCACTTTGCACGCCTGTTTTTGCACCAGCAGCATCAGAAGCCACCCCGCGCCATCTGCATCAGGCGTGCCACCCGCTCTTCGGTTGCGGGATGAGTGCTGAACAGACTGGCAATCTGCCCGCCGGACAGTGGGTTGATAATCATCATTTGAGCAGTCTCCGGGTGGTGTTCTGCGGTTGGCATCGGCAAACCGCGGGCGTAGTGGTCAATTTTTTGCAGCGCCATTGCCAGCGCTTCCGGATCCCCCGAAATCGCAGCGCCCTGGGCATCGGCGCCAAACTCGCGGGCGCGGGAAATCGCCATCTGGATCAGGCTGGCGGCTATCGGCGCCAGAATCATGATCAGGATGGCAACAACCGGGTTCGGGCGATTCTCGTCACGCGAGCCGCCAAAAAACATGGCGAAATTGGCCAGGGCCGAAATCGCCCCCGCCAGCGACGCCGAAATGGTCGAAATCAGCGTATCGCGATTGCGCACATGCGCCAGCTCATGGGCCATCACCCCGCGCAACTCGCGGTAACTCAGCATCTGCATGATGCCGGTAGTCGCGGCGACTGCGGCATGTTCCGGATCGCGCCCCGTGGCGAAAGCGTTCGGCTGATGCTCGTCAATCACATAAACACGCGGCATCGGCAAGCCTGCGGCGTGTGCAAGCTCTTGCACCATCTGATACAACTCGGGTGCGGAATGGGCATCTACCGGGTGCGCATTGTACATGCGCAGCACGGCCTGATCGGAAAACCACCAGGCCCAGACATTCATTGCCCCGCCGAACAACAAAGCCAGCAACATGCCGCTCCGGCCGCCGAGCAAGCCGCCCACCACGCCAAACAGGGCAAGGATGGCAGCCATCAGCAGCGTGGTTTTCAGCCAGTTATCGGCCATATGCATCTCCAGGGATTTATCGCCAGAATCGGAAAATGTAGTGCCTTGTGACATTTTCCAATGGCCAAACAGCGGTCTATCTGAAAGAGGCCATTCACGATCTGTCGCGAGGACGAGCCAGCGGGGCGAAGAGCAGCGCGAAATCCGGAGTTTACTGAAGTCAATGAGGACATTGAGCAACACCTGAGCACCAATCACCTGCCCGCAGCAAGATCGTAAACAGCTTCTAACCAATCCTATATAATACGCGGCCTGTTACCCTACGGCACCTTACATGTCCGAGCACCAGCAATTTGTCTCCAGCAAAGACCTCTATTTGCGTCTGTTGCGTTATGCGCGGCCATACCTGAAGGTTTTTGCCATTTCGCTGCTGGCGATGATTATCGCCGCAGGCACTGAGCCGGCCTTCGCCCGCCTGATGAAACCGCTGGTTGATGGCAATTTCAGCAAATCGTCCGACACCAATCTGATGCTGGTGCCGGCAATGATTGTCGGCCTGTTCCTGCTGCGGGCAGTGGCCAGCTTCATCAACGACTACGCATCCAGCTGGCTGTCGTCGCGCATCGTGCTCGATTTACGCATGGAAATGTTCGACCGGCTACTGAGTTTGCCGGTGCGCTATTTCGACGACCAGCCGTCGGGCACACTGCTATCGAAAATCGCTTTCGACGTCAGCAATGTGACCCAGGCGGGCCTGAATATCATCACGGTGGTGGTCAAGGATGGCGTCACCATCATCAGCCTGATGGCCTTGCTGCTGTATACCGACTGGCAGCTGACCCTGATCTGTTTTACCGCCATCCCCGCTGCAGCGGTCAGCATCCGCTACACCGGCAAACGCCTGCGCGGCTTGTCGCGCAATCAGCAGCAGGCGATGGCCGAAACCACCCAGGTACTGGAAGAAGCGATCAACGGCCAGCGTATTGTGAAAATTTTTGGCGGCCAGGTGTACGAAAGCAAACGCATCAACACACTGGCCAATCAATTGCGCCTTAACGGGGTCAAACAGGTCGCGTCATCATCGATCAACACTGGCCTGACGCAGCTGATGGTGTCGATTGCGCTGGCAGTGGTGATTTATTTTGCCAGCATGCGCGCCGCCAGCGGGGCTTTCACTGCGGGTGATTTTGTCTCCTTCATCACCGCCATGACCATGATGTTCGGCCCGCTGAAACGCATTACCAGCGTTAACGATTCGCTGCAACGCGGCCTGGCTGCGGCCGAATCGGTATTTGCGCTACTCGACCAGTTGCCGGAAAAAGATGCCGGCACACGTCAGATCAGCCGCGCCAAAGGCCAGCTGGAACTGCGCGACGTGCAACTGTATTACCAGACGCCAGATCGGCTGGCGCTGAAGGGCATCAATCTGACCGTTCAGCCAGGTGAAACCATCGCGCTGGTGGGCAGCTCCGGTAGCGGCAAAACCACGCTGGTGAATCTGCTGCCACTGTTTTACCGCCCGACTGCCGGCGAAATCCTGCTGGATGACGTGCCGCTGGAGCAAATCCAGTTGGCCAGCCTGCGCGACAATATCTCACTGGTATCGCAGGAAGTGGTGCTGTTCAACGACACGGTATCGGCCAACATCGCCTATGGCCGCCTGCAAAATACAACGCCGGAAAAAATCCGCAAGGCGGCAGAAGATGCCTTTGCGCTGGATTTCATCGAAAAGATGTCGGAAGGCTTCGACACATTGATCGGTGAAAAAGGCGTGCGGCTATCCGGTGGCCAACGACAGCGCCTGGCGATTGCCCGCGCCTTGCTGAAAGATTCACCGATCCTGATTCTGGACGAAGCCACCTCGGCACTCGACACCCAGTCGGAGCGACAGGTGCAAGCCGCGCTGGAGCGACTGATGCAAGGCCGCACCACCATTGTGATTGCACACCGGCTATCGACCATTGAAAACGCCGACCGCATTGTGGTGATGAACCACGGTGAAATCGTCGAAATCGGCACCCATGCCGAGTTGCTGGCGAAACAGGGACATTACGCCATGCTGCATCGCATGCAGTTCAGAGAGGAAGCGGCATCGTGAACAAAAAACTGACCATTCTGCACACTGAATCGTCCTGCGGCTGGGGCGGCCAGGAAATCCGCATTCTGACCGAAATGGCCGGCATGAACGCGCGTGGCCATCACACCATCCTGATCTGCCCGGCAGAATCGAACATCTTCCGCGAAGGCAAAAAACGTGGACTGGAAACCCATGCACTGCCAATCACCAAAAAACGCCTGCGCGGCGCACTGGCGCTGCGTAAATGGCTGAGCAAACACAAGATCGATGTCATCAACACCCACAGCTCAACCGACTCCTGGCTCGCCGCCGTAGCCTGCCAGACATTGAGCAAGGCGCCGCCCATCGTGCGCACCCGCCATGTATCGGCGCCGGTCAACAACAAGGCCAGCACGCGCTGGTTATACCAGACAGCAACCAAATACATCGTGACGACCGGTGAACGCCTGAAAGAAACGCTGGCAGGTGATAACGGCTACGATGCGACGCGAATGGAATCTGTCACCACCGGCATCGACACTCGCCGCTTTACCCCCGGCGACAAGGCCGCTGCACGCGCCAAACTCGGCCTCGCCACAGATCGGACCTATCTCGGCATTGTTGCCACCCTGCGCAGCTGGAAAGGCCACCACTACTTGCTGGAAGCACTGCAGAAGCTGACTCAGCCGGATTTGCAGCTGTTGATTGTGGGCGACGGCCCGCGCCGGGAATTTCTCGGGGAAATGGTGGAACGCCTGAATATGCAGGATCGCGTCACCTTCGTCGGCAACCAGGATGATGTGGTGCCCTGGCTGCAGTCATTTGACCTGTTTGTGTTACCCAGTTACGCCAATGAAGGTGTGCCACAATCGGTATTGCAGGCCATGCTGGTTGGCCTGCCGGTCATCTCCACCCCGGTAGGCAGCATCACCGAAGCGGTAGTGGATGGCGAAACCGGCATCATCGTGCAAGCGGAGCAAGTTGAGCCACTGCGCCAGGCGCTGCAAAAGCTGCTGGATCAGCCAGCGCTGGCGGCGCAAATGGGCGCAGCGGGGCGCGAACGCGCACTGGGTCGTTTCAGCATGGAAGTGATGCTGGACAAGATGGAATCGGTTTTCCGACGCGCATTGGACTAAATGCTCATGTTGCAACCCAAAACCATTCTGCACATCAATGTCACCCGCATCGGCGATACGCTGCTGGCCACACCCGTTATCCGCGCGCTGGCACACCGCTGGCCGGATGCGGCAATCACCTGTCTCGGCCATCCGAAACGGGTGGAGCTGCTCGAACATCTGCCATTTGTCGCCCACGTTGGCGGCATCACCAAAAACACCGCCCGCT
>JAUPTR010000291.1 GCA_030917985.1 Pseudomonadota bacterium
CGGCACCTCGCCACACCAGGCATCGGCCACATCCGGTGTCAGCGGCAAATCGCGCGTGGCTTCATAAGCCAGCAGCCGGGCGATCTCCGCCACCAGCTCGCGGCACTGACGCGTGCCGGTATGTTTGCCACGCAACAAGCCCATTTTGTGCTGGATCAGCGGGTGTCGCTGCTCATACACTGCCATAGACGCTCCTTGGCTATTTGCCGTCCGGTTTGCTAGAAAGGCATCACTACATGCACGAAAGCCCTGCAGACACTATGTCCGCCCAACTCGAAGAGATCAAGCAAGTCTACGCCGACGCAGATTGCCTATGCCCACCGGAACAGGTGGAAGTGGCACTGGAAAACATGGCGGAAGCCATCACCGCCCGCCTCGCCCGCTCCAACCCGCTGGTGTATACGGTGATGAATGGCGGACTGGTGACTGCCGGACGCCTGCTGAGCAAACTGAATTTCCCGCTGGAACTGGGTTATCTGCATGCCACCCGTTATGGCCATGACCTCGACGGCAACTATCTCGACTGGCGCGTGCGCCCGACACAGGACATGCGCGGCCGCACGGTGCTGGTGATCGACGACATCCTCGATGTGGGCACCACGCTGGCAGCAATTGTGGACTATTGCTTCGAGCAAGGCGCGCATGAAGTGCTGACCGCCGTACTGGTCAACAAGATCCACGAACGCAAGGCACGCCCCGGACTGAGCGCCGACTTTGTCGGGCTGGACGTGCCGGATCGTTTCGTGTTTGGCTGTGGCATGGATTACAAGGGTTACTGGCGCAACGCACCGGGCATTTATGCGCTGAAGGGGCACTGAATCGCCGTAGCACGCCAACAGCCGCGCTACCGGAAACACGCACTGCGCGCGGCTGGCGGCTATGGTGGGCACGGGAATCCCGCTATAATCAGCCGATCAAGAATGAGAAGCCCCATGTCCGCCATGAGCGACAACCAATCCGTCGGCATCGTCCAATCCCAGACTGCACACTTTGACACCCCGCTGGCACTCAGCAGCGGCGCGGTGTTGCCTGCCTACGATCTGGTTTACGAAACCTACGGCACGCTGAACGCAGCACGCAGCAACGCCATCCTGATTTGCCACGCCTTGTCCGGCAACCATCACGTTGCCGGCCGCTACGGTGCAGAAGACAAAAACCCCGGCTGGTGGGACAACATGATCGGCCCCGGCAAGCCGATCGACACCAAACGCTTTTTTGTCGTCGGCCTCAATAATCTGGGCGGCTGCCACGGCTCCACCGGCCCTTCCAGCATCAACCCGGAAACCGGCAAGCCCTACGGCTCGGAATTCCCGCTGGTATTGGTGGCTGACTGGGTGCAGACCCAGGCGCGACTGGCCGATCTGCTCGGCATCCAGCAATGGGCGGCGGTGATCGGCGGCAGCCTGGGCGGCATGCAGGCGCTGCGCTGGAGCATCAGCTTTCCGGAACGGGTGCGCCACTGTCTTGTGATTGCCTCGGCGCCAAAGCTGACGGCGCAGAATATCGCCTTCAACGACGTGGCACGGCAGGCGATCCTCACCGACCCGGACTTCCACGGCGGCAACTATTACGAACATGGCGTGGTGCCAAAACGCGGCCTGCGACTGGCGCGCATGCTCGGCCACATCACCTATCTGTCGGACGACGGCATGGGTGAAAAATTCGGCCGCCTGCTGAAATCCGGTGAATACAAATACGGCTTCGACGTCGAATTCGAGATCGAATCCTATCTGCGTTATCAGGGCGACCGCTTTGCCGGTGTGTTCGATGCCAACACCTATTTGCTGATGACCAAGGCGTTGGACTATTTCGACCCGGCACGCCATTACGACGGCAAGCTGTCGAAAGCACTGCAGCAGGCCAAGGCCAGGTTTCTGGTCGTGTCGTTCACCTCCGACTGGCGCTTTTCGCCGGCGCGCTCGCGCGAAATCGTCAAGGCGCTGCTGGATGCGCAGAAAGATGTCAGCTACGCCGAAATCGAATCGGCCCACGGCCACGATGCGTTCCTGATGACCGATGCGCAATATTTTGCGCTGATGCGTACCTACATCGCCAATATCGAGACGGAGTAAGTTGTGCCTCATACCAATACCCGTGCCGATTTCCAACTGATTACCAACTGGGTTGAGCCCAACTCGCGGGTGCTCGACCTCGGCTGCGGCGATGGCTCGCTGCTGGCATTGCTCAACCGCACCCGCGCCACCCGTGGTTATGGCGTGGAAATCAACGACGACAATATCGTCACCTGCGTCAAGAACGGCATCAACGTCATCCAGAACAATCTGGAAAGCGGGCTATCCACATTCGAATCGGATTCGTTCGACTATGTGATCCTGTCACAAACCCTGCAGGCAGTGCATCAGACGGAGTCCATTGTCAAAGAGATGCTGCGCGTCGGCCGCCAGGCAATTGTCACCTTCCCCAACTTCGGCTACTGGCGCAACCGCTGGCAGATTCTTGCCGGGCGCATGCCGGTATCGAAAACCCTGCCTTACCAGTGGTACGACACACCCAATGTGCACCTGTGCACCATCAATGATTTCGAGGATTTCTGCCACCAGCACAATGTGCAGATTCTC
>JAUPTR010000292.1 GCA_030917985.1 Pseudomonadota bacterium
CAACAATCAAAACATACGAGATAGAACCATGACACACCTCACTGCATCACGCTGGCTGGGCTTTGGCCTGCTGCTGGCGGCACCGCTCGCCCATGCTGCAACACTGGATGACTGCATCAACCAGGAACTGCCCCGCGCCCCGGCCGACGCCACGCTGGCCAGCATCAAGGCACGCTGCCAGAGCCTGCAACAACAGGCCGACGTGGCTTTGCCCAAGCTGGACAAGGCCTGCCTCGCCAGAGAGGCGAAAAAGGCGCCTGGCGACGCGCAGGCAGGAGATCTGATCGCCGCCTGCCAGAGTGATGCCAAACAGCAGAGCATGTTTCTGGAGCGCATGGCCGCCGAGCGTGCCACCGAAAACAACCCGTTTGTGCTCACACCGCACCGGCTCAACTACATTCTGCCCTACACCTACAACAACAACCCCAACCAGCAGGCTTACACCGCCGGCGGCGAATCGGCACCAATCGACAATGCCGAGGCCAAGCTGCAGCTGAGCGTGAAAGTCCCGCTGAGCTATGGCGACCTGCTGACGGCCAACGATGCGATTTATTTCGGCTTTACCCTGAAATCGTTCTGGCAGGTTTACAACCACGACATTTCCGCGCCATTCCGCGAAACCAATTACCGTCCGGAAGTGTTCTACCAGGCGCCGCTGCCATTCAGGAGCGGCAATGGCATGTGGCTGGGGCGCATCGGACTGGAGCATGAATCCAACGGCCGCAGCCAGTTTCTCAGCCGCAGCTGGAACCGTGCCTACATCACCCTGGGCTATGCTGCAGACAACTGGCTGCTGGGCATCCAGCCGTGGTACCGCTTCAAGGAAGACAAGAAGGAAGACCCCCAGCCTGGCCAGCCGCCGGCATCCAAGGGTGACGACAACCCGGACATCCTCGACTACATGGGGCATTACGAGATCACCGGCGCCTACAAATACAGAAAGCTCGATTTCACCGGCATGTTCCGCCGCAATTTCAGCACTGGCAAAGGCGCACACGAAATCGGCGTCACTTTTCCGCTGTGGGGCCGGCTCAAGGGCTACACCCAGTATTTCGACGGCTACGGCGAAAGCCTGATCGACTACAACAACAAGAACCAGCGCATCGGCATCGGTTTTCTGCTCACCGACGCGCTGTAAAACGCGCGGCCTGCAAGCCGCCAGGCTGCCTTTGCAGGTCGGACTGAAGTCCGACCGACGCCTCCATTTTCACGATCACGGGCCTGCAGCACGAAAAAAACGGGGGCCGCAGCCCCCGATCAATTCACAACGATGATTGTGGTTTATTTCAGTGGCAGCGCCTCTGGCAGCTTGATCAGCACAAACTCGTTATCGTCCGGCTTGCCGCTGCCCTTGTGGCGGCCAACGCTGAACGGGAAGTTGTTGTCGTCGATCACCAGCAGCGTGTTGGCATCGACAATCAGCACGTCTTCGATGGTGTTGAACGGCATGCCGAACGGGTTGCCCATGGCGATGTCGCCGGTTTCACCCTTGCCGGCAATGCCTGCCGGATCAGGGATGGCCATCAGGTTCACCAGCTCTGTTTTGCCCACATATTCGCCGCTGTTGCCCAGCTTGATGCGGAACAGTTTCTTGAAGCCGTTGGCATCGCCCTGGCTGCCGTCGCGTTCGATGATGATGCCTTCGCTGGCGTTGAACAGGATGAAATCACCGATATTGGTGCCCTTGTCGTCGAGCTTGTATTTGAACTGCTTGCCGCTGTAGCTGCGGCTGGCAATGTCAAACTCGCTGATCAGCAGGGTTTTTGCATCCTGGCCGGTGAGCGGCAGTTCCAGCAGCGGATACAGCTTGCTGCCATCGCTGCTGAGTGCCATGCCCTCAAAGCCGCCCGAGCGTTTGGCGCGGAATGGCGTGCTGGTCACGGTGCTGCGATACGGCCAGTAAAGGCCGGCCATCCACGGCGTATTTTTGCCGGCTTCGTCCTGCATATTGGTGCCATCGTCGCTATCCGGGCCGTTGTAGATCGGGAAATCGCCGAACAGATACACGGTGCGGATCGCCGGGAATTTCTCCTGCACCCGCAGCAGCGTGCGGAAGTCGAAGCTCTGGATATCGGCGCGTGCTTCCAGCTTGTTGGCCACAATCAGCCCGGCCAGGGTGTCGGCCATTTGCTCGAAACCAACGGTGCGATCCTTGTAGGCAATGCCGTGGTTATCCTTGTCGGAACGCGGATTAAGCTTGGTTTCGATGTTGAAACGCACCTGCTTGGCGTTTTTCACCCGCTTGGCCGCATCGGCGTGGGTTTTGCCGGCACCGGTTTCGTAGTAGGCGATGTAGGCGCTCACCAGATCAAACACATCCTGCGTAGTTGGCATCACGTAGGGGCTGATGTAACCCTTGCTGCTTGCCAGCGCCACCGATACCGGCGACAGGGCCGGGTCGTTTTTCTGATCGGCGCCACGGAACAGCTTGTCGCAGATGAAGGTCGACTGGATGTCGGCGCGGGTTTGATCCTTGATCAGCACTTCGTCGGCAAAGGTGTAGGCGGCACCATCGGCGCGGCGGCATTTCTGCGTTTCGATATACGGATCGTGCTTGAGGATCGAAACGCCATCCTTACTGATGCCGGTGTCGAATTCCAGCGTGGTCATCAGGTTATCCAGCGCCACTTCCATTGCCGGCAGGGTGTTTTCCGGGCGCAGGTTGCGGCCGCCGCGGTGGCCCTGTGCATCGAATTTGGCAATGTCGATCAGGCCATCGGTCGTCAGGTAATCGCCAGCCTTGCCATCCTTGTTGGCATCAAACTCGGCCACTGCCTGCAGCAGCAGATCGGGGCGGTCGGAAATGATGCCGCTGACGCCGGCTTTCAGCAGCTCGGTCATGCGTGGCTTGTCGTTCACCGTCCAGGTCACCACCTGATAACCGGCGCTTTTCATCGAGGCGATATCGTGGATATCGGAAGCGGCGGCAGTCAGACCGGCCGGGCTGTTCTTGCCTCGGGCGTAATGGGCGTCGGCGCTGGATTTGACGCCGTTGACGTCGTATTTCAGCTGCACATGGTAAGGCGAAAACACCGGCGCACGTTTGCCGCCAAACTTGAAGGCGTGTGCACGCACCGTGTTCATCACACGTAATGCGGCGATTTCTTCGTTGTAGGGGTTTTGCGGCGAGCGGATCTGCTTGCCGGCGTTTTCCACGTCCGGCAGCGCAATCGGCGCTTCCAGCAACACGCCGTTTTTATCGGTGTGGATCAGGAACGGGCCGAATTCGTCGCCGAACCAGAGTGTGCCATCGGCGGCGCGCTGCATCGATTCGATATCGAAGTCTGCGCCAGTCAATACGCGGTCGGTGGTGAATTCGTTAACAATCGGGAAAGTTATCTTGCGGTTCGGGTCTTTCAGCTCGATAAAGCCTTCCACCGCCACCGTGCCGGCACCGCCGCTGGTGGTTTTGAACGCAGGGCGCACGCTGTACACGCGCAAATTGAAATCGGCGGAATTCTCGATGCTGCCGTAGCCGTTGTCGGCCATCACCGAATAACTGCCGTCGGCATTTTTCAGCACCGCCGAGAAACCCTGCACCGGCTGCTTGTCGAACGGCGCCTTGATGCCGTTGAACTCGCTGCCGCCCAGATACTGGCCGGAAACCGGGCCATCGGCAAAGGTGGCCGCCGGCAAAACCGCGCGGCCGGCCAGCGTCACACCGGCCGGATCGTCGTTCGAATCATCGTCGTTACAGCCGGCCACCAGTGCCAGCGTCACCATCCCCGCCAGCGCCAGGCGCCAGCGTTTTGATTGTGCGTGTTGCATTGTTGCTCCCTGGTTGTGTGTAGGAAAAACCAAGGGAGCAGCCTAATCCGGCCAGGTTAAACATCGATGACCGGAATATGGCAGTTTTGTTGACCGGCGTTCAGCGGATGGTGCACATATCAACAAGCCGGGCCGATTGCATCATCGCACCCACACGGTTTTCAGGTTGACAAACACGCGGATGCCATACGCCGACAACTCGCGTCCGTAGCCCGATGCCTTGATACCGCCAAACGGCAGGCGCGGATCAGACCGCACCAGACTGTTGATGTAGCAGTTACCGGTTTCGATACGTGCGGCAATCGCTTCGGCGCGGGCGATATCGCGGCTCCAGACGCTGCTGCCCAGGCCAAAGCGGGTGTCGTTGGCAATGCGGATTGCGTCGTTTTCATCGGCTGCGCGCAGCACCAGCGCCACCGGCCCGAAAATCTCTTCGGTATAGGCGCGTTGCCCCGGCGCCACCCTGTCCAGCAACGAGGCCGGGTAAAACGCACCCGGGCCATCCGGCACCTGGCAGCCCAGCAGGGGCCGGGCACCGGCAGATATCGAATCCTGCACCTGCTGATGCAGCTCATCGCGCAAATCCACACGGGCCAGCGGTGCCAGGGTGGTTTCATCCAGATCCGGATCACCGGGCTGCAGCAGCGCCATGGCGGCCTGCAGCCGCGCCACGAATGCGTCGGCAATCTGCGGCACCACAATAAAACGCTTGGCAGAGATACACGACTGGCCGGCATTGGTAAAACGCGCCGGAATCGCCTGCGCCACCGCCCAGTCGAGGTCGGCATCGGCCAGCACGATAAACGGATCGGAACCGCCCAGCTCCAGCACCGATTTTTTCAGGTTCTGCCCGGCCAGCGCCGCCACCTGGCGCCCGGCGGCCTCCGAGCCAGTCAGCGTCACCGCCTGCACGTGCGGCGAAGCCAGCACCGCCTCCACATCGCGCGATTTGATCAGCAAGGTACGAAACAGATTCTCAGGCAGCCCGGCATCGCGGCACACCTGCTCCACCGCCAGCGCACATTGCGGCACGTTGGATGCGTGTTTCAGCACCCAGCCAGTGCCGGCCATCCGCGCCGGCGCCACGTAGCGGAACACCTGCCAGAACGGGTAGTTCCACGGCATCACCCCCAGCAACACGCCCAGCGGCTCAAAGCGCACATAGCTGTGGCTGGCATCCGAGGCAATCACTTCCGGCGCCAGCTGCTGTGCGGCGTTGTCGGCATAAAAGCGGCACACCAGCGCCGATTTTTCTATCTCGGCCACGGCTTCGCGGCGAAGTTTGCCCATTTCCAGCGTCATCAGCTGCGCGTAGTTATCCTTGTTGGCCAGCAGCGCATCGGCAATCGCATGCAGATAAGACGCACGCTCGGCAAACGACAACGGCGCCCAGCGCTGCTGCGCCAGCGCAACATGCTGCAGGATTTCGGGCAAAGCACTGCGGTCAAGGCTGGCAAACTGCTGCAAAACCTTGCCGGTGGCGGGATTGAGGCTGAGGTAAGGCATCCGTGTGTTATCCTTCAGAGCGTGAGGGATGCAACAACAAAAGCAGATATGCGCATCCGTTTTCGCCAAATTCCACGAAACCCGCGATTTTACCTGACCATGAAACGATTTGGGCTGAGCCTGGTGCTATTTTTCTCGCTGGCGGGGTTTGCCGGCGCCAATACACAAACCGATCTGGAAGCCGCCAGAGATGCAGTGCGCAGCCGCGACCTGGGCAAGCTGGAACGCATTGCCGACAAGCTGCAGGGCGATCCGATGGAGGTCTACCCGCGCTACTGGCTGGTTTCAACACAGCTGGAGAGCATGAGCGACAACCAGATACGGCTGTTTCTGCAGACTTTTCCCGGCAGCCTGCTGGCTGATCGCCTGCGTGGCGAATGGCTGAAAAGTGTCGGCAAGAGTGAGCGCTGGGATGTATTTGCCGCCGAATATCCGGCACTGGTCAACATCGACACCGAGCTGGAGTGTTACCAGCTGCGCGCCCGCCTTGCCCGGCAAGACAGCGATGCGCCCGGCGCCGCAAAAAAGCTCTGGCTCACCAGCAAGGATCTGCCGGAAGCCTGCGGCATCATGTTTGAAAGCCTGCGCCAGCAAGGGCAACTGCCGCCCGACATGATCTGGGAGCGCGCACGGCTGGCACTGGAAGGCGGCAACTTCGGCCTGAGCAAGCGGCTGATGGCGCTGCTGCCGGCCGGCGAAGGCATCGCCCCGAAAAGCATCGACACCGCCGCCGACAACCCGGCGCTGCAACTGAAAAAGCAGAGCTACGACCTCGACCGGCGCCCACAGCGCGAGCTGGCCATATTCACCGTTTACCGCCTGTCGCGCACCGACCCCGACCTGGCAGCCGACTACTGGCGCGGCATGGGCAAGCAGCTGAGCGAAGCCGACCGCCAGTATGGCTGGGGCCAGATTGCCTTCAACGCCGCGCGCAAACACCACCCGGCAGCGCTGGCCTGGTATCGCGAAGCCGGCAACGGCAAGCTGGATCAGGAAGAGCTGGACTGGAAAGTGCGCGCTGCGCTGCGCCAGCAAGACTGGGCCAGCGTGCTGGGCGCCATCGATGCGATGAGCAGCAAAGGCCAGAACGACCCGGCCTGGCGCTACTGGAAAGCCCGCGCGCTGAAAGCCCAAGGCCGCAGCGGCGAAGCCAACGAACTGTGGGCACCGCTCTCGCGCGATCACCATTTTTATGCCCTGCTGGCACGCGAAGAGCTGGGCAGCTTTATCGACAGCGCCAATGGCCGCTTCAAACCCGCCGACAGCGATATCCGCAATGTGCAGCAATTGCCCAGCGTGCAACGCGCCCTCGCGTTAAACCGCATGGAATGGCGCACCGAAGCGATCCGCGAATGGAACTGGGGCATGCGTGGGCTGGACGACCAGCAGCTGCTGGCCGCCGCCGAGCTGGCGCAGCGCAATGGCTGGTACGACCGCGCCATTTATTCTGCCGAGCGCACGGTCAACGTCCACGATTTCAGCCTGCGTTATCTCTCGCCCTACCGCGATACCGTCACCGAATACGCCAAGCAGGTGGGGCTGGATGAAGCCTGGGTGTATGGCCTGATGCGTCAGGAAAGCCGCTTTGTCACCGTTGCCCGCTCGGGCGTAGGTGCATCCGGCCTGATGCAGCTGATGCCGGACACCGCACGCTGGGTGGCGCGCAAAATGGGCTGGAAGAAGTTTCAGCCGAGCATGGTCAACGAAGTGGGCGTTAACGTGCAGCTGGGCACCTATTACCTGAAAACCGTGCAGAATTCGCTGAGCAACCACCCGGTGCTGGCCACCGCCGCCTACAACGCCGGCCCCGGCCGCGCCCGCCGCTGGCAGGCCGACACCCCACTGGAAGGCGCCATCTACGCCGAAAGCATCCCCTTCAGCGAAACCCGCGATTATGTGAAAAAAGTGATGGCAAATGCGGTGCATTACGCCAGGGTGTTTAACCACGAGGCGTTGCCGTTGAAATCGCGGTTGGGGATGATTCCAGCACGTG